>JAJXVA010000200.1 GCA_021782435.1 Pseudomonadota bacterium | reverse complement strand
CAGCGCGTCCATGTCGGCGCGGATCGCGAGGCAGGGGCCCGGGCGGCCGCCTTCGATCAGCCCCACGACGCCGGTGCGGCCGACGCCGGTGCGGTGCGGGATGCCGAGCCGCCCGAGTTCCTCGGCCACCACGCCCGCGGTGCGGACCTCGTGGAAGCCGAGTTCGGGGTGGGCGTGGATGTCGCGGCGGATGGCGATCAGGTTCGGCTCGATGGCCTGCACCGCATCGGCGATCGCGCCCATGGGGTCGTTTGTGGGGTCGTTGGCTTGCATCCGCCGATCATGCGCGCCGGCCGGGCGCGCGGGAAGCCCCGTTCGGAGGCCATGCGTCAGGATCATGCCGGGGGGGCGAATCTCGCCGCTCACCCCATGGCGAAAGCTTACTATATGGCGGCCTACCATAGTCATTTGATACGGCCGCCATGCCCCCGGACCCGCTGGACCTGCTCTATCTGCTCTTCGACACCGCGCGGCTGCTGCGGATCGAGGCCGGCGCTCGCGCCCGCGCCCGCGGCTTGGCGCGGGGGGAGTTCTCCACCCTCGCCATCCTCGCCCGCAACCCGGGCCTGACCCAGCGCGAGCTGGCGCAGCGGCTGGACGTGGAACCCATCACCGTCGCTCGGCTGCTGGACCGGCTGGCCGCGCGCGGGCTGGTGGAGCGCCGCCCCGACCCGCGTGACCGCCGCGTCTGGCGGCTGCATCCGGGCACCGAGGCCGCCGCCTTGACCGCCGGCATCACCGACGCGCTGAGCGATCTCGCCCGCCAGCTGACCGCCGGGCTCAAGCCCGCCGCCCTGGAGGGGCTCGCCGCCGGGCTCGCGCATATTTCCGGCGTGCTGAATCCTTCCCCCACCTTGCAGGAGGTCGCGTGATGGCCGACGCCGCCACCGCCGATGCCCCGCCCGCCGCGCGCGCCGATACCGTCCACCCGATCACCCGGCGGGCGCGGATGCTTCGCCTGCGCTACGGGCTGTTCGCCCTCGGCGCGGTCGTGCTGGTGGCCGGGGTCTCCTGGTACTGGCTGACCGGCGGGCGCTACGTCGCCACCGATGACGCCTATGTGCAGGCCGACGTGCTGTCGGTCACCACCGACGTTTCCGGGCTGGTGCGTTCCATCGCGGTCCACGAGGGCGAAACGGTCGCCAAGGGCCAGGTGCTGTTCCGGCTGCAACGCACTCCGTTCCGGCTGGCGGTGGCGGAGGCGCGTGCCAACCTGGCGCAGACGCGGTTGAACCTTTCCTCGCTGCAAGCCGATTACATCAGCGCCCAGCGCAAGGTCGCCGCCACCCGCGCCCTGGTGGCCGCCGATCAGGCCACCTTCGACCGCTACGCCCGTCTGGTTCGCGCCCACGCGGTGACCCGCCAGCAATACGACGACGCGAAGTTCAAGCTGCTGGCCGACCGGGCGGCACTCGGCGCCGGCAGCGCGTCGGCGAAATCGACCCTGGCCCGGCTGGGCGGGACCGCGAGCCGTCCGGTCGCCACCATGCCCGCCTATCGCCTGGCCGCGGCGCGGCTCGCTTTGGCCGAGCGCAACCTGCGCCACGCCACCGTGCGCGCGTCCTTCCCCGGGCAGGTCACGCAGGTGAGCAAGCTGCAACCCGGGCAATACCTGGCCGCCGGCACCCCGGCCTTCGGGCTGGTGCGCACCAACGACATGTGGATCGCCGCCGAACCGAAGGAAACCAGCCTGACCTGGGCCCGGCCCGGACAGAAGGCGCGGGTCACCATCGATGCCTATCCGGGCCATGTCTGGCACGGCGTGCTGCAATCCGTCGCCCCGGCCACCGATCAGGAATTCGCCATCCTGCCGGCGCAGAACTCCTCGGGGAACTGGGTCAAGGTGGTGCAGCGGGTGCCGCTGCGGGTGGAGCTCATCACCCATGCCGGCGATCCGCCGCTTTCGGCGGGCATGAGCGCGGAAGTCTCGATCGATACCGGCCACCGGCGGCACCTTTCGGACCTGTTCCGGTAGCCGCCGTGGCCGAGACCAGCCCGGCGGTGCCGTTTCGCGCCATCATCACCATCTCGGCGATGTCGGCGACCCTGATGCAGGCGCTGGACTCCACCATCGCCAACGTGGCGCTGCCCTATATGCAGGGCTCGTTCTCCACCAGCTACGAGGAGATCACCTGGGTCCTCACCTCCTACGTCATCGCCGCCGCGATCATGACCGCGCCGGTGGGCTGGCTCTCGGCGCGGTTCGGCCAGAAGACGATCTATCTGGTCTCGATCGTCGGCTTCACCCTGGCCTCGATGGCCTGCGGGGCAGCCGGATCGCTCACCGAGATGGTGCTGTTCCGGCTGGCGCAGGGGGTGTTCGGCGCCGCCCTGGTGCCGCTCTCGCAGGCCACCATGATGAACATCTACCCGCCCGAACGCCGCGGTGCGGCCATGGCGCTCTGGGGCATGGGGGTGATGGTGGGGCCGATCCTGGGGCCGACCCTGGGTGGCTACCTGACCGATTGGTATAACTGGCGCTACGTCTTCTACGTCAACGTGCCGTTCGGCATCGCCGCCACGGTCGGCCTCTGGCTGTGCCTGCCGGGCGAAAAACCGCAATCCAGCCTGCGCTTCGATTGGTTCGGCTTCATCGCCCTCGCGGTGGGCATCGGTGCCTTGCAGCTGATGCTGGACCGCGGGCAGATCAAGGATTGGTTCGCCTCCACCGAGGTCATCACCGAAGGTGTGGTGGCCGCGGCCGGGCTCTACCTGTTCCTGGTGCATATGGTCACCGCGGAGAAGCCCTTCATCAGCCTGTCTCTGTTCCGGGATCGGAATTTCCTGGCCGGGCTGGTGGCGATGTTCTCGATGGGGATGGTGCTGCTGGCCTCCTCGGCGCTGCTGGCGCCGTGGTTGCAGGAGCTCGGCGGCTATCCGGTCGATGTGGCGGGCGTGCTGCTGGCCCCGCGCGGCATCGGCACCATGATCTCCATGATGATCGCCGGGCGGATCCTCGACCGGATCGATCCGCGGCTGATGATCGGCACCGGCGTGCTGCTGATGTGGTGGAGCCTCAATCGCATGTCCGGCTGGACGCCGGCGGTCAGCGCCACCGAATTGTTCGTCAACACGGTGATCCAGGGCGTGGGCATGGGGTTCGTCTTCACCCCGCTGACGGTCGTGGCCTTCGCCACCCTCCCCGGCAAGCTCCGCTACGAGGGCACCGCGCTGTTCTCGCTGCTGCGCAACATCGGCAGCGCGCTTGGCATCTCCGTCTTCGAGACCTTGCTGAGCAACAACGAGAAGATCGAGCACGCGGCGCTCGCGCCGTTCGGTTCGCCCCTGAACCGGGCGCTGGACTGGACGCCGGCGATCGCGCAACACCTCAATCCGGCCACCGCGCATGGCGCCGCGGCGCTGAACGCGATGGTCGATACCCAGGCATCGATCATCAGCTACAATAACGATTTCTGGCTGATGGCGCTGCTGGGGCTGCCGATCCTGGTGCTGCTGCCGCTGATGCGCCGGTCGAAGCAGGTGGCGCTGGACCCGGCGCACGCGGCGATGGATTGAGCGGGGCGCCCCCCGCCATCAGCCGCCGCACCGTCCCGAACCCCGCCCGGTGATGCGGCGTGATGCCCAGCCGCGCCAGCGCCGCGCGATGCGCCGCCGTCCCGTAGCCCGCGTTCTCCGCCCACCCATAGCCCGGCCAGCGTGCCGCCAGCAGCGCCATCGCCCGGTCCCGCGCCAGCTTGGCAACGATCGAGGCCGCGGCGATCGACAGCGACCGCCCATCCCCCCCCACCACGCAGCGCACCGGACAGCCCAGCGCCGGGGCGTGAATCCCGTCCACCAGCGCTAACTCCGGCGGCGCCCCCAGCCGCGCCACCGCGCGCGCCATCGCCAGCAGGCTGGCGCCCAGAATGTTCAGCCGCGCGATCTCGGCTACCGAGGCGGAACCCAGCGCCATCTCCGCCCCGGACGCGGCCAACGCCGCCGCCGCCCGTGCCCGCTGCTCCGCGCTCAGCCGCTTCGAATCGTCCAGCAGCGCCGCCAGCGCCGGCGGC
>JAJXVA010000199.1 GCA_021782435.1 Pseudomonadota bacterium | reverse complement strand
GCACCAGCACGATGCCGGGCTGCGCTGGAAGATGACGAAAAAACTGAACTTCGTGCTCGGCGTGTTCGATATCGCCAAGCCCTACTACACTTTCAACGCGCAGAATTTTTACGCGATTGTGGGGAATATCGACATACGCGGCATCGAGACCAGCCTCTCGGGCGCGGTGACGCCGAGCCTCAACCTGGTGGCGGGCGCGGTGCTGGCCGACCCGCGCGCGGTTGGCGGGGCGCAATACGGGGTGGGCGGGTTTCCGGTCGGGCAGCCGCATCAGTTGATGACGCTGAACCTGGACTGGACGCCGATGCGGCTCGCGCAGAAAATTACGCTGGATGGGGCATTCACCTACCAGAGCACGGTGGCGGCAACCAATAACGACCGCGTGCATCTGGGACCGGAGCCGTTGCTGGAAGTGGGCGCGCGCTACCATTTGAACCTGGCCGGCAAACCCGCGCAATTGCGCCTGGACGTGCAGAATCTGACGAATTTCTATGGCTGGCAATTGGATGGCAGCGGCGCCTACCAGTTGCTGCCCGGGCGGATCGTGAGCCTTTCCCTGGGCGTGGATGTGTGAGCGGCGCGCAGTAAGGCGGGTGGGCCAGGGGCAAGGGCAAGGGCAAGGGCCGGGCAGGAAGCGATTTTTTTCAAAAAAAGTCGTGCAAAAGCCTTTATTTCCTGGAGTCCGGGGCGGTGATGCCGAGCCTGTGTGGATAATGCGGGGGAGACGGCGGGCCGGGCCCGGCGAATTACGTAACGGTGCTGTCCTGGCCGCGAACGGCTTTTTCATGCCCATACCTGCCACCGGAACGCCTGCGACGCCGCGGGCACGGCGCTGCAGGCAGGCGGTTATTTTTGGTTCCTTTTGTTCACAAAAAGGACGCGCCTCGATGACGCGCGTGAGGGTTTTTGTGACGGGGGATTGTCGGGCGGTGAGCGGAGCGGGCCGTGCCCGCTCCGCTGCGAAACGCTTCGTGTTCCGGCTGTTTCGGGATCAGCGCGAGTAGAACTCGACCACGAGGTTGGGTTCCATCTGCACCGGGTAGGGCACATCGCTGAGTTTCGGCGCGCGCATCATGCGGCCTTTCATGGTGCGGTGGTCCACCTCGATATAGTCCGGCACGTCGCGTTCGGTGCTTTGGGTCGCGTCCAGCACCATCGCCAGTTGCCGGCTTTTTTCCTTGACCTCGATCACGTCGGTGTCCTTGACGGTGTAGCTCGGGATGTTCAGGCGCTTGCCGTTCACCAGCACGTGGCCGTGGTTGACGAACTGCCGTGCCGCGAACGGTGTGATCGCGAACTTCATGCGATAGACCACCGCGTCGAGCCGGCGCTCGAGCAATTCGATCATGTTCTCGCCGGTGTCGCCTTTGCGGCGGACCGCTTCCTCGTAGTATTTGCGGAACTGTTTTTCACCGATATTGCCGTAATAGCCTTTGAGTTTCTGCTTGGCCATCAACTGGACGCCGAAATCGCTCGGCTGCTTCTTGCGGCGCTGGCCGTGCTGGCCGGGACCGTAATCGCGCTTGGCGAGCGGCGATTTACCGCGGCCCCAGAGATTGACGCCGAGACGGCGGTTGATTTTGTACTTGCTTTCGGCGCGCTTGGTCATGCGCGGGCTCCTGTGTTCGTGCGGCCGGTTGGCCTTGTTGTACCGGTAGGCCCATGGGTATGGGCGGGCGCCAGGGCCGAACCCTGGTCCACGTTCCCGGCAATGCGCGGGCTGTAAGCCGGGGGCGGAAGCTTGTCAAACCGCGCGACCGCCCCTAGTGGTTTGGCCCATGGTGACGCGCGGCGATTTGATCTGGATGGGTGTCGCCGCCGGCGTGAGCGGCGGGCTGATTGGTGGCCTGCTGATCGCGGTTGGGCTGGCGCTGCTGCTGAAACACACCCTGCTGGGGTTTCTGGTGGTGCTGCCGGCGGCGCCGATTGCATGCCTGCCGGGCTATGTGATGGCCCGCCGTCTCGCGGACCAGTTGCCCTGAACCGCCCCGGTGTTTGGCGCCTATGTCACCGGTCTGATCGAGGCGGCCGGGCATTCCTGGCTGCTGCAGGGACTGGCCGTGATTCTGGGCACGTTCGTGCTGGAGGACGCGGCGACGGTGTTTTCGGCGCTGCGCGTGCAGGAAGGTGGCATGCCGTGGTATGTCGCGCTGATAAGCCTGTATATCGGTATCGTGACCGGCGATCTGGGCCTGTATGGCCTCGGGTTCCTGGCCGAGCTGGTGCCCTTCTTCCGCCGCGTGGTGGGCGAGGAACGGCTGGCGCGGGGGCATGCCTGGCTTTCGGACCGGGTGTTCATGGTGGTGTTCATCAGCCGGTTTCTGCCGGGGATGCGACTGCCGACTTATACCGCGTGCGGGTTTCTGCGCGCGAGTTTCGTGCATTTTTTCCTGGCGGCGATCATGGCGACGCTGGTCTGGACCAGCTTGCTGTTTCTGATTTCGCTGCGGGTGGGCAAGTTCCTGGTGGAACATCTGGGGGCGTGGCGCTGGGTTGGCGCGGCGGGGCTGGTGATTACGTTGATGCTTGCCGGACGCGTGGCGGCCCAGCTACAAAAAACAAAGAGTTAACGCCGGGGCATGGGGGCTGTGATGGACGCGGGTGATGGCGTTCTGGCTTATCCGGGCGGACGGACGCGACCGCAGGCGCGGTCGGTTGGGTTTTTCGAGTATTGGCCGGACTGGGTGTTCTACACGCCGGTGGTGCTGGCCTGGGCGTGGCTGGGGCTGCGCTATCGGGGGCTGACGCTGATGACGGCGGCAAACCCGCGGATTCCGACGGGCGGGCTGTGCGGGGAGAGCAAATCGGGCATTCTGGACCAGATCGGCGGCGCGGCGCGCGGGTTCGTGGCGCCGTACGCGACGGTGCGGCTGGAGGGCCCGGCGGCGACGGTTCTGGCGCGGGCGGAGGCGGCGCGGGTGGCGGCGGGGCTCGATTACCCGGTGGTGGTGAAGCCGGACATTGGCTGCAACGGCACCGGGGTGCGGGTGGCGCGCGACCGCGCGGCGC
Source organism: Pseudomonadota bacterium (assembly GCA_021782435.1). Lineage (GTDB taxonomy): Bacteria > Pseudomonadota > Alphaproteobacteria > Acetobacterales > Acetobacteraceae > JAJXVA01. Next base: position 1,045 of record JAJXVA010000199.1, on the reverse strand, counting down.
TGGCGGCGGCGCTGCCGCTATACCCGGCGGGCATCGACCTGGTGATCCAGAAGCTGATCGCCGACCCGGGCGAGGCGGGGCTGTTTTATATTCGGCTGCCGGGGGAGGCGAGCGGGCGGCTGACCTCGGTCACGCTGAAATATCCGCCGATGGTGGTGGGGGACGGGCGCTCGACCCTGCAGGCGCTTATTCTGGCGGACCCGCGGACGCGGGCGCAGCCGCGGCTTTACATGCGCCAGGTGGCGGACCGGCTGACCGAGGTGCCGGCGTCGGGCGAGACGGTGCAACTGGTTTTCGTCGGCAATCACTGCAAGGGATCGACCTTCATCGATGGGCGGGACCATGTGACGCCGGAACTGACGGCGCGGATCGATGAGATCGCGCGGTCGATGCCGGAATTCTATTTCGGGCGGTTCGATGTGCGCTACGGGAATTTGGCGGAGCTGCGGCAGGGGCGGGGATTTTCCATCATCGAAGTGAATGGCGCGGGGTCGGAGGCGACGCATATCTGGGACCCGGGGACGACGCTGCGGGAAGCGTATCGGGCACAGTTTCATCATTATGCGAGCGCGTTCCGGATCGGGGCGGCGAACCGGGCGCTTGGCGCGAAACCGACGCCGCTTGGGGAATTGCTGCGCGCCTGGGGCACGCAGCGGCGCCTGATGGGGCTTTACCCCGGGCACGATTGAGGGGCGGGGGCCTGGCGTGAGGCAGGCCAGATTTGCGGCGCCGAGGCCGAGGATTTCTCCGGCCGCGTACAGGCCCGGGATGACGGTGCCGTTGTCGGCAAGCACGCGCAACCGGCCATCGACCGCGAGGCCCGCCCAGCTGACGACGCTCCAGCCGACATGGCGGACGGCGTGGAAGGGTGGGTGGCGCAGCGGCACTGGCCGGTAGGTTCGGCCCAGAGGGTCGGGTTCATCGGCATCGAGGCAGGCATTGTAGGTGGCGAGGCTCGCGCGCAGCGTGGCCTCGTCCATGCCGGTGGCCTGCGCGAGGGCAGCGAGGCTGTCGGCGCGGACATAGCCGGGCAGTGTGGCGAAGC
>JAJXVA010000022.1 GCA_021782435.1 Pseudomonadota bacterium | reverse complement strand
CGCGACACCCTCTGGAAGACCATCGGCGCCTCGCTCAATCGCTTCAGCTCAGCCGAATGCGCAAACTATATCCGCAACTGTGGCTACGGACACCCTGCGTGAAACCGCTCTAGCTGTGAGGGATTGAACCATCTTTGGCGCGTAGGACGCGGCCCGCGACCGCATCGAGCTTACGCAATAATGTGACGTCACGATGGGCGGGCGGCGTGATAAGAGCGTGCTCCAAGGCGCGGTCACAGCCATGCGGACAGGCAGGACGCCGCGATTTGAGATGTGGCAGGCATGCACGCAGCAGGCGCATGGCGTTCGTGGTGTTGTGGCGCATGACCTGGACCACCTGATCGACGGTCACAGCGTCGTGGGACGGGTGCCAACAGTCGAAATCGGTGACCATGGCAACGGTGGCGTAGCAGAGTTCGGCTTCGCGCGCCAATTTCGCTTCGGGCATGTTGGTCATGCCGATGACCGTTCCGCCCCATCCCCGGTAGAGCTGACTTTCCGCGCGGGTAGAGAACTGAGGTCCTTCAATGGCGATGTAGATGCCGCCGCGCGTGAAGCCGAGGCCAAGAGCTTGCGCACTTGTGGCGAGAGCATCGCCCAGGCGTGCGCAGACAGGATCGGCGATGGAGACATGGGCAACGCAACCTTCGCCAAAGAAGCTTTTTTCACGCGCAAAGGTGCGGTCGACGAACTGATCAACAAAGACAAAATGCCCGGGCGATAGATCTTCGCGCAAGCTACCGACCGCGGAGAGAGCGATAATTTCAGTGCAGCCAATGCGCTTGAGCACGTCGATGTTGGCGCGATAATTGAGGTGGCTGGGCGACAAGGCGTGGCCGCGCCCATGCCTCGGCAAAAAGACGCAGCGCGTGCCGCAAAGCACGCCCGTGAGCAGCGCGTCGGAGGCGATTCCCCAGGTGCTATCGATCTGGACCCATTCGGCGCCTTCGAGACCTTCGACGTCATAGACGCCGGAACCGCCGATAATACCGATCATGGGTTCGAGCATAGCCGTCTCCGGGACAGCAAGGCGGCGGATCCGGGAATGGATCCGCCGTGTTGCGACTGCGTATGAATGTCTAGTCAGTGGTCATTTGGGCTAGTGAACGTCTGCCCAGACCCGGCGCTTGGCGATGTAGGTAACGATGGTCATGAAAATGAGGAACAGGAGCACGCGCACACCAAGGCTGTGCTGTTCGTCCAGCTGTGGGTAGGAGGTATATGTGAGGAAGGTCGCAACGTCGTGAGCTTCCTGGGCGAGAGTGGCCTTGGTGCCATCGGCATAGGTGACCGCGTTATCCGTGAGTGGCGGTGGCATGGCGATCATGTGCCCAGGGAAGTATTTATTATAGTAGTGTCCGACGGGCACCTGAACCCCGGCTGGCGGATCAACGTAGCCCTGCATCAGGGAATAGATGTAGTTCGGTCCGCCATCGCGCGCGGCGACCAGCAGGGACTGGTCCGGCGGGAGAGCGCCGCCCATGGCGGCTTCCGCTGCCTTATCGTTCGGGAACGGGGCTTTGAACGTATCACTCGGACGGCCGGGGCGCTCGGTTTCCTTGCCCTGATCATCGAGTCCGCCAGGCACCGTGACCGCGGCGGCTACCGCTTTGATTTGGGCGGGCGACAAACCAATGCCGGCGAGGTTGCGGTAGGCCATGTAATTCATGGAGTGGCACGCGGAACAGATCTGCGAATAGATCTGGAAGCCGCGCTGCGCCGAGGCTTTGTCGTAAGTGCCGAATATACCGTCAAAGCTCCAGTGGCTGTGCAGCAATGGTGCCGCTTCCTGGGCATTGGCACCACCAAGCGGCGCCATCAGAAAAGCCAGGGCGGCGAGAACCCGCAAACGCATCACGCATTCTCCATCGGCTTGGCGACAGCGCCGCCAGGAATTGGACCACCCCCCGAATGTGGCTTGCGCACGATCGGCTTGGCAATCGACTCCGGCAGCGGCAGCGGCGTTTCAAACCAGCCGACCAAGGGGGTGAACACAAGGAAGTGGAGGAAATACCAGGCCGTCGCGACGCGCCCAAGCAGCACCACGAAACCCTGCGGATGGTGCGCGCCGACATAGCCGAGCGCGAACAGATCCACCACCAGCAACGGCACCAGGATGCGGTAGATGGGGCGGAACCGGCAGCTGCGCACTGGCGAGGTATCGAGCCAGGGGAGCACGAAAAGGACGCCAATCGATGCAAACATCAGCGCAACGCCGAGTACCTTGTTCGGGACGGAGCGCAGGATGGCGTAGAACGGCAGGAAATACCATTCGGGGACCACATCGGCCGGGGTTTGCAGCGGATTGGCCGGGATACTGTTGATGGTGTCGCCCAGTAAATTTGGCATAAAGAACACGAACGCGGCCCAAATCAGCAGGAAGACGCAGAGACCGACACTGTCCTTCACCGTGTAATACGGATGGAACGGCAGCGTATCCTGCGGACCCTTGACATCGATCCCAAGCGGATTGTTGGAGCCCGTGATGTGCAGTGCGACGACATGCAGGAAAACGACCCCGACGATCAGAAACGGCAGCAGGTAGTGCAAGCTAAAAAAGCGGTTGAGCGTCGGGTTGCCGACGGAGAACCCGCCCCAGAGCCACTGCACGATACTTTGACCCACCACCGGGATGGCGCTGAACAGGTTGGTTATGACAGTGGCGCCCCAGAAGGACATCTGACCCCAGGGCAAGACATAGCCCATGAAGGCGGTAGCCATCATCAGCAGCAGAATTACCACGCCCAGCATCCAAAGCAGCTCGCGCGGAAACTTATAGGAGCCGTAATAAAGCCCACGGAAGATATGGATGTAGACCACGATGAAGAACATCGAGGCGCCATTCATGTGCACGTAACGGATGAGCCATCCGTAATTCACATCACGCATGATGTGCTGGACTGAGCTGAACGCCATATTTGCGTTTGGCGTGTAGTTCATGGCCAGAAACACACCGGTCATGATCATGATCATCAGCGTCACGGTCGCGAGGGCGCCGAAGTTCCAGAAGTAGTTGAAATTCCGGGGTGTCGGGAAGCTGCCGTATTCTTTTTGCATCATGGTGATGAGCGGCAGGCGGGTATCTACCCACCGCAACACCGGGTTCTTGACTTCGCTTTTGAACAGGCCAGCGGCCATTTTCGTTGCTCCTGGGCTCAGCCGATCTTGATACGCTTGTCGTTCAGGAAGGCATAGGGCGGAAGGTAGAGATTGAGCGGCGCCGGACCATGGCGCACCCGGCCCGACGTATCATATTGACTTCCGTGGCAGGGGCAGAACCAACCACCCCATTCGCCGCGCGGATCGGTGGGCTTGTTGCCGAGCGGGATGCAGCCGAGATGAGTGCAAATACCAATAAGTACTATCCATTGGGCATGACCCGGCTTGACCCGAGCGGAATCGGCTTGGGGCTCGATCAACTCTGAGAGCTTCACGTCCTCAGCTTCCTTGATCTCTTTAGCGGTGCGGTAGCGCACGAAAATGGGCTTGCCGCGCCACATCACAGTGATGCCGGAGCCCTCGGAGATAGGGGTGAGATCGACTTCTGTGGAGGCCAGCGCGAGCACGTCGCTTGAGGGATTCATGCTATCGATCAACGGCCAGGCGATAGCGCCTGCGCCAACGACAGCCCCTGCCAACGGTAACATGACCAGGAAGTCCCGCTTGCTCTTATCGGCGGGACCGTGGCCCGAACCCGCATGACCCGCCGTGGCTAATGTATCGGCCATAAACCCCTCATGCCTGCAGCGCCGCGGCATCCGTGCCGGCCGGCTATCGTTGGTGGTCTAATAAGTGCCGCTTTGCGGACCTGCAACTGTCCGTGACGCAAGTTTTAACCACGCCCGGGCTTGCCCGGCCTGCGCAAAACGGGTGCATTGCCGACGCCACCCAAGGTGAAGGCCCGACGCCAATGCTGGAGACAAGACCTACTCATGTTGCCCTGCAACAGAGCGCACGTCTATGGTTCGAGACGCTACGTGACCGGATTTGCGCCGCTTTCGAGGCAATAGAAGACGCACCCAATCCACTTACCGATGCGCCGCCCGGGCGCTTCAGCCGCAGTGGCTGGACGCGCCCGACCGAGAATGGCGCCGAGGGCGGTGGGGGCGTGATAAGCGTCATGCGCGGGCGCGTGTTTGAAAAAGTAGGCGTGAATGTCTCCACGGTGGCGGGCGAGTTCAGCGCGGAATTCCGAGCCTCGATCCCCGGTGCCGAGCAGGACGCACGCTTCTGGGCTAGCGGAATCAGTCTTGTTGCACATCCGCGCAACCCGCACGTTCCGGCGGCCCATTTCAACACCCGGATGCTTGTGACGACCAAGGGATGGTTCGGCGGTGGCGGGGACATTACGCCGATGTTTCCAGAAAGTGAGCCAGCGAGGGAAGACGCGGCGCGGTTTCATGACGCGTTTCAGGTGGCCTGCGACCGGCACGATCCCGCTTACTATCCAAAATTCAAAGCTTGGTGCGACAGATATTTTTACCTACCCCACCGCGACGAGCCGCGCGGGCTAGGTGGGATCTTCTATGACTGGCTGGATACCGGTCACGCAGAGGCCGATTTTGCCTTCACCCGGGATGTTGGCGAAGCGTTTCTGGAGGCCTATCCCGAGATTGTGAGCCGCAGGCTGGCGACCCCGTGGACCGAAGCCGACCGCGACCACCAGCTGCGGCGGCGAGGACGCTACGTGGAGTTCAACCTGCTGCACGATCGCGGCACGCTGTTCGGTCTGAAAACCGGCGGCAACACCGAGGCCATTCTCATGAGCCTGCCACCCGAAGTGCGGTGGTAAGCCATCCCAACCCTTCAGGAGGATATGTCATGCCCACAACCCACGGGACCGCGCATTGGCAAGGCGGCATCAAGGACGGTCGCGGCAGCATAAGCACCGCGAGCGGCGCGCTCAGCCAATACCCTTACGGCTTCGCGAGCCGCTTCGAGGGCAAGAAGGGTAGCAACCCCGAGGAGTTGGTTGGCGCTGCGCATGCGGCGTGCTTCGTCATGGCATTATCCCTGATATTGGGGGAAGCGGGATTGACCGCGACCCAGCTGGATTGCCGGGCGGATGTAACGATCGCGGCGCAGGATGGCGGCTTCACTGTGACTGCCAGCCGGCTGACGCTGACGGCAACCATACCGGGCGCTACGGAGGCGGTGTTTCAGGATTGTACGGCCAAGGCGAAGGCGGGCTGCCCAATCAGCAAATTGCTCAACACAGAGATATCCTTGGCGGCGAGTCTGACTCCGAGTTGATTACAGCGCGCTCAGAGCGGAGTGACGCCACACTCGGCCAGGAATTGCGCAATTCCGTCGTATAGTACGGGATCGCGGGTAGGGTCGTCGGGGTTGCCGATGGGCACGTATATCACGGTTTCGCGGCGTGCCCGGGTGAGAAGAACCCGGTACGTATTGATACGGTTGGAAATGCCTTCCGACTGGCGCTGAAGGTGCCAACGCGTGCCACTGAATTTTCGCGCCTGCCAGGCACCGTGGTTGCGCACAAGATCCGCGTCCCAGCACAGGCCGACCGCATCCAGTTCCAGGCCCTGAACCGAAAACTCGGTCGCCATGACCTCCAGCGCGCCCGACGCCCGCACATCCTCGGGCCAGTGGCTCAGAAACCAGTGCGCCACCGCTTCCGCATCCATATGTGGCAATTCCGCTCCGAAGCCAGCCGCACGCAGGCGCCGCCCGCCGGAACTTCCGACCAAGCCGGCCCGCCTCGTGCCTCGCGCCACCTGGCGTAGCCGCTGCTTCAAAGCAACGGGATTACGGGTGAGGCGGAACGGCAGCCCGTTTGGCAGGGTCTGGACGAGGGCATGAGCGCGCTTTGTGTCGCCTGCGAGCACGGCATTCACCCATGACGAAGCGTTTTCACACGAGACCTGGCGGGTTGGTACGGCCAGATGCAATCGCGGATCCCGTACAAGACCTCGTATCTCCGGCAGCCGCTGGCGCGCTTCGACCGCCGTCACGCATTCCGGCGAGGCGATTATGCGCCAATCGGTCTGGGCTGCTGCCAAGGCGGCGCCCCATTCGGCCAATCCCCCCTCACCGTCATGGATTTCCTGGCCATTGCCAATGAGACAGACCATTGCCGCCCAATCGGTATGCCGAGCCATGGCCGCCAAAAGCAGCGCCGGCTCGGAATCTGTCAGTTGAACGGCCCGGTCGCGGGATTTGCGGACGGCCTGGGCGCGCGACCAACTGCGCTGCGCTTCGTCGATGACCACGACGCGCTCGGCGGGTGCGTCGAGGTGTGCGACATAACGATCCCGGAATGCGGGCAGGGCTTGAATGACCCCTTCCATACGCTGCGTCACCGCCCGCCGGTTGGCGCCGCGTGCCACGGCGTCTCGCACCAAGGCTTCCCTCAGCACGTGGACGAGGGTCGGATTGCCGGTCAGAAAGGTCGCGCGCAGGGCGTCGTCACTGTCGCCAAAACAGGCGTTGAGACCGCACAAGGTTTTGCCGGCGCCCGGCACGCCGGTCACGAATACCACGGTGTGGCGCTTCTGGTCATGGGCGGTGGCGATGGCTTCGCGGATCGCGCCGCTGGTTTGCGCAAGGCTTGCCGCCCCGGCGCGGGCATCCAGGATTTCCTCGACCGAATGCCGGGCGAAAAGCGTGCAAGCCGCCTCGATGATGGGTGGCACTGGGCGGTAGGGCGCATTCATCCAGGCGTTGAGATCAAGGGGCGGGAGTGCGTCGCGGCTGGCATCCCGCAGACATTGGATGAGTTGGATTGGGCTGACCGCGACCGCTGGCATCACACCGGCGATGGCAAAAAACCCCTGTCCACGCGGAAAGTCAGCGGCGCCGGTCGGCACGACCACCGGCCAGATCTCCCGGCCGCGAGAGCCGGAATGGAAATCCTGCAAATCGAGCGCGAAATCCTCTGCCTGACGCATTGCGCCGGTATCAACGCGGATTGCACCGACCTTGAATTCGAAAACGAGGATCCGGCCGTTGACAAGCAATACGACATCGGCACGACGCTGGGTGCGCGGCAGGGTTACCTCGAACAGGAGGTAGGTGGAGCGCGCCCATTCGTCGCTGGCCAGGGCGTGACGCAAAATCGTGCAGGTTTCCTGCCAGGCACGAAGCTGTGGGGCTTCGTTGACCCGGTGCCGCCGGCTTGCCTCGAAGGCCAACCGGTCCACGATCTGCTGCGGATCGGTAGCAAGAAATTCGGCCAATGAACCGTGCCAGTAAGCCTCGACCGCCATACTTTGTTAGTCGCAGAGGCGGTGCGTGCAGTCCAGCCACAGCTTGGGGCCAGGCTTGCGGAATGGCTTCCGCGCCGGCCTTGGCTGCCCTATTCTGGCGCGACCACCCCGGAGACCGCATCCCTTGCGCAGATTTTCCGCCATCCTTTGCCTGCTGACGCTGGCCGCCTGCGTCGATGCGCATCGGCCGAGTTATACCTATTGGCAGCATGGCCCCTATCATCCGCCGCCGATTTCATTGCCCGATGGCAGGAACGCGCATTACATGCCCGACCGGATCGATGGCAGCTATCAGGGCACGGCCTATCTGACCTCGGCGCCTAATCTGACGCTACGGCATTGGTGGCATAAGGCCCTGATATCTTCGGAAGTTTGCCCCAATACCACGATGGGCGTGGTCGAAATCGATGGCGGTGTGCTGACCTACGCATTCAATCCGAACCTTATTTTCTCGCCCATGGTCGGGAAAGAGGGGTCATTTTATCAGCAGGTAGGCGAGGCGACTATGTGGGGGAAGGTCAAGAACGACCGCCTCAGTTTCAATGTTGTAACCCCTTTGTGCACGCTGCGTTTTTTTGGTAACTACAAGGACAACCATTCCTTCTGATCTCGGGGCGCCGCCGCGTTTCGGTGACCGCCGCATGATGCGCATCGGAGTGTTGGGCGGGTCTTTCAACCCGGCGCACGCCGGGCATAGCCAGATTGCCGAGGCGTTCCGGACACGGCTTCACCTGCATCAGGTATGGCTGCTGGTCTCACCCGGCAACCCGCTTAAGCCAGGACCGGACATGGCGCCTTTTGCCCGGCGCCTCGCCTCGGCCCGCGCAGTAGCGAACCCCCCGCAGGTGGTGGCAACCGGCATTGAGGCCGCGCTGGGCACGCGATTTACTGCGGATACAATGCGCGTTTTGCAACGGCGTTTTCCGCGCGCGCGATTCGTGTGGCTGATGGGGGCCGATATTTGGACGCAGTTGCCGCGCTGGCGGCGATGGCGTTACTTGACAACGATGGTGCCGATGGCTGTTCACGCGCGGCCCGGTGCCAACCGGGCTGCGCTGGTCGGCCAGGCAAGCCGTGCGCTGCGGGCACGACGCCAGAAGGCATCCGCCGCAGGAAGCCTGGCCAACCGGGCAGCACCGGCGTGGCTGTTTCTGGATCTGCCGCAATGCGACCTTTCCGCCACCGCATTGCGTGAAGCCGGGCTTGGGCTACAACCGCCCATCATGACCCCATCCCCGCCACCAAACAGGAGCGCGCCATAGCCCGCAAACCACCATCCGAGACGCCAGAGACGCTTACCAAGACGCGCCGCCGGGGCGTGATTACCAAGCTGCCGATGGCGGCGACGCCCGGGACTCCGCGCAAAAAAGCCGTCGCCGCGGGGCCGCGCAAAAAAACCGCCGCGGAAACGGACCGTGGCACCACTGAACGGTTGAACCGGCTACAAACGCTGATCATGGACAGTCTGGACGCCGACAAAGCGGAACAGATTGTGGCGCTGGATCTAGCCGGCCGCGCCAGTTTTGCCGACCGAATGGTCATCGCAACCGGCATAGCAGACCGGCAGATTGCCGCCATGGCACAGCACCTGGAGGAAAAACTCCGCGAGATGGGGCTGACCCGGATCGAGATCGAGGGCGCCGGTGGCTCGGACTGGGTGCTGATCGATGCTGGTGACATTGTGGTGCACCTGTTCAAGCCCGAAGCGCGCGAGCTTTATGCGTTGGAGAGGATGTGGGGAACCGAATTTGACGACGCGCCGGGGCCGGGCTGATTGAACCTGGTCGCGGTTGGCCGGCTGCGCGACGGGCCGGAGTCGGCGATGTTCGGCCGCTATCAGGCTCGGCTGAGCCAGAAGTTAACAGTGATCGAGATTGCCGAACAGGGCGGTATCGGAGCCAAAGCGCGGCGGCGTGAGAACCTTGCGCTGCGCGCCGCCTTACCGGCGAGGGCCTTCGTGGTGGCGCTGGATCTAGCCGGCGCGACGCCTGACAGCGCAACCTTCGCCGCTTGGCTGGAAGGCTGGCGCGTGCGCGCGCTGGTAGTCTACTTTGTTATTGGTGGCGCCGAGGGGCTGGACGCCGAGACTCTGGCGCGGGCCGATGTGATGCTGAGCCTTGGCCACATGACCTGGCCGCACTTGCTGGCTAGGGTGATGCTGATCGAGCAGATCTATCGTGCCCAAGCCATGAAAAGCGGTCACCCCTACCATAAGACGCGGCGACCGTGATCTTTGTCGCCGCGCGCGAGATAACAATATGGGCCCTCGCCGTAGGGGCAGCGCTGGCCTATGCTCAAGCCGGAGCGGGTTGAAACAATGCGCATTCTGTTGATCGAGGACGATGCCGAGGCCACCGCCAATGTGGTGCGCGGGTTGGAAGCCGACGACCATGAGATTGGCTGCGCCGCCGACGGACGGGATGGGCTGAACCGCGCCATAACCGAGCGTTGGGATGTGATGATTATCGACCGCATGTTGCCAGGCGTGGATGGGGTTGCGCTGCTGCAAGCGGCACGCGCAGTGGGGGTGCAGACGCCCGCCCTATTTCTGACCACGCTTAGCGGCATTGATGACCGGGTCGAGGGGTTGAAGGCGGGCGGGGATGATTACTTGACCAAACCGTTCAGCTTTGCCGAACTGGCCGCGCGGCTGGAGGCGCTGGTACGGCGTCCGCCGCTATTGACCACCCGGATGAATTTTGGCGGGCTTGAAATTAACCGGCTGACCCGCAAGGTGCGCCAAAACGGGACCGAGGTGGATTTACAGCCAAGAGAATACCAGTTGCTCGAATTTCTGGCCATAAATGCCGGGAAGGTGATGACGCGGAAAATGCTGTTGGAAAAGGTCTGGGATTTTCATTTCGATCCAAAAACTAATGTGGTGGAGAGCCATATCAGCCGACTGCGGACCAAGCTCGGGGAGGCTGGCTGCGAGGATCTGATCAACACGGTGCGCAATGCCGGATACCGATTTGGTCCCACCGCGCCGAGCTAACCAGGGAGGTCGCCCGATCGTGGAACCGGCGCGGCCGGGCGGTGTGGGGATTTCGCGGCTTGCGCGGACCACAAGCTTCAGATTGATGCTGTCCTACGTGGCATTATTCGTCGTGTCGGTCGGTATTCTGTTTGTTGCGGTCTCCTGGGCGGTGAGCAACGCAACCCGGCAGCAAGTCGATACCGATGTGGCCGACGAAATCCGCGAGTTGACCCGGGCCGCAGGCAGCTTGAAATTGGCCGCCGTACGCAGGACCATCGCGGAATATGCGGCGCGTCCCGATGACCGGATGCATTACCTGTTGCAGAACGCGGCAGGGAAGGTTGTGTTTGGCGATCTGCCGCCGATGGCACCACGTTTTGGCCGGCAGACCTTGCGGCTTAACGGTATGCGCTGGCCGATTCGGGGAGGGGGAATGAAATTGCCCAACGGGTATCTGTTCGTGGGCGAGGATGAGTTTGAAGCGCCGCACCTGCGCGTCGCATTGCGGGATTCGTTTCTACTGACGGTGAGCCTGGCGCTGGCGTTTGCCCTCAGCGGCGGGTTTCTGATCAGCCTCGGCATATTGGGGCGGATCGAGGCAGTGAGCCGCACCGGCCGCGCGATCATGGCAGGGGACCTGCGGCAGCGGCTTCCGTTGCGGGGCACTGACGACGAACTGGATCAATTGAGCCATGTGGTCAATCAAATGCTCGATCGAATCGAAGCGTTGATGGCCGACGTTAAGCGTGTCTCGACCGGCATTGCCCACGACCTCAGAACCCCTCTGACCCGGATGCGGCAAAGGCTGGAGCTGGCCGAAAATGCCAACACCGCGACCGATTTGCGCGCCGCCCTTGGCCAGTCGATCGGCGATATCGAAAGCATACTGACGACATTCACGGCGCTGCTGCGAATTGGCCAGATTGAAGCCGGCAGCCGCCGCGCCGGATTCACCGAGGTGAATCTGGGCGCTTTGGTGGCGGGACTTGCTGAGACCTTTCAGCCGGTTGCGGAGGAACAGGGGAAGACTCTTTTTTGGGATACGGGCTTGCCGGGACCAAATGTACTCGGCGATCCCGATTTGCTGACGCAGCTTCTAGTCAATCTGATCGAAAACGCCATACGCCATTGTCCGTCGGGCACGCGCATCGCGGTGGGCGTGAGCCGGTCGGGCAGTATGCTGGATCTGGTCGTGGCCGATGATGGCCCCGGGCTTCCGGAGGAGATTGCGGCGCAATGGCGTGACCGCGAGCGGACCCCGGCGACCAGAGTGGCTATCGGCCACGGCTTCGGGCTTTCGATGGTTATGGCTATAGCCCATCTGCACAACGCGCGGGTGGAATTTCGTGATAGCGGGCCGGGTCTGCGAGTCGTGGTGAGCTTTCCCGCCACAGCGCCGACGGGACGCCTGGGGGGAGCAACTTAAGCGGTATGACCGCGGATGAACCCCCGATGACGGACGGAAGCGGTTGGCGGCATACGCTTCGCAAAACGGCGTAAGGAGAACGCGCTGGCATCTGTCGAGGATCCGCCATTGCGTTTCCGGATCAGATTACCGAAACTCAAGTTTGCAGGCCGCGTCACGCCTTCGCGCGGCCCAGGCGTCATGTGCAATTTGCCAGGCCGCAAACGTTGCCACCGCAGAGGACGATTTTTCATGAGCCTTGGTCGAACCAGCCCTTCCACCACCACCCGCCGCCAGATGCGGCGCGTGGTGGTGACCGGCGTGGGGGCGGTTTCCGGGTTCGGCCTAGGGGCTGCCCCCCTTTGGCAGGGTATCATGAACGCGGCTTCAGCGGTGCGGCCGATCGCCGGCATGCCCAGCGGTCATATTGACCGTCTGGCCGGAGAAATTTGCGGCTACGAGGAGGACGCGCATTTTGCCCGGGGTCAGGCCAACATGCTTGATAAAGTGAGCAAAATCGCGGTCGTTTCTGCGAGGCAGGCAGCGGTGAGCGCAGGACTCGGCCGGCCAGAATTCGCGGCCGCAGGACGCCGCGCGGGGGTGATTTACGGCGCCTCTCCAGGGCAGGAGACGCTGGATAATGGCTATCTGGATCTTTACGGCAAGCAGGTGCGGCGATTACACCCGTTCACGGTGCCGCGCATATTGCCCGCAGGCCCTTCCGCTGCAATTTCGATCGAGTTTGGGGCACGTGGTCCGTGCTTCGGCACCGCATCGGCCTGCGCCACCAGCACCCATGCGATCGGGCTGGGGTTTGACATGATTCGCGCCGGGCGGATTGATATCTGCGCCGCCGGCGGAGCGGACGCTTCGGTGGTGTATGGCTATGTGCGCGCCTGGGAGGCACTGCGCCTTCTGGCCAATGACCTGCCACGCCCGTTTTCACGCGACCGCACCGGGATCGTTCTTGGCGAAGGCGCAGCGACGGTTATTCTTGAGGATAGGGAAAGCGCAGTGGCTCGCGGAGCAAGGATATTAGCGGAAATCCACGGCTTTGGTATGTCTGCCGACGCAATCGACATGGTGGCTCCTGATGCCACCAGTGCCGCCGCCGCGATACAGGACGCAATGGACGATGCGGGGCTCACCGCCGCCGATATAGGTTATGTCAATGCCCACGGAACCGGCACGCGAATGAACGACCGGACCGAGGTCGAGGCGCTGAAACTGGTATTCGGCAGTGACATACCGCCAACGTCCTCGTTGAAGTCTCAGCTTGGGCACACGCTGAACGCCGCCGGCGCGATGGAGACAGTGGCAACTATTCTGGCCTTACAGAACCAGGTGCTGCCGGCCACCATCAACTATCGCGAGCTGGACCCGGAATGCGATATTGACTGCGTCGCCAATATCCCGAGGACTGCCCGGTTCGAATTCGCACTGATGAATTCTCTAGGTTTTGGTGGGCTGAACGCTGTGCTGGTGATTGGCCGCGGTTGACGTTCCGCTAATGGCGCGGCTGGCGGAGATCGCGAAAGGAACCAGAATGGCAGTTGCATTTCATAAAATGCATGGAATCGGTAATGATTTCGTGATTATCGACGAACGCGAAGCTCCACTGAGGCTGACCCCGAACCGCGTGGTATCCCTGGCCGACCGTCATACTGGCATTGGCTGTGACCAACTGATCCGGCTGTTACCAGCGGTGGATGCTCAGGCCTTCATGCGAATTCAGAACCCCGACGGGTCTGATGCGGAAGCCTGCGGCAATGCGACGCGCTGCGTGGCCGCGCTGCTGCACCGCGAGACCGGGGCAACAGTATTTCGGCTGCGCAACGCGGCCGGATTGATGACAGCGGAAATTCTGGCGGACGGGCAGGTTCGGGTAGATATGGGTGCGCCTCGCCTGAGATGGCATGAAGTCCCCCTTTCCGAGGATCATGATACACTGGCGCTGCCGCTAGTGGCGGGCCTGCTTGCCGAACCTGCCGCCTGTTCAATGGGTAACCCGCACGTGACGTTCTTCGTGCCAGATATCACCGCGATCGATCTGACGGCGATCGGGCCCAGTCTGGAACACCATCCGCTGTTCCCTGAGCGCATGAATATTGGGGTCGCCCAGATTCTGGCGCCGGACCATATGCGGCTGCGCGTGTTCGAACGCGGCGCTGGTCTGACCCGTGCCTGCGGCAGCGGCGCCTGCGCAGCACTGGTGAACGCCGTGCGGCGCGGCCTGATCAAACGGCAGGCAAGACTTGACCTGGATGGCGGCACGTTGACCCTGGAATGGACCGAACTCGGCCATGTGCTGATGACCGGTCCGGCCATTACTGTCTTTACCGGCCAAATCGATCTCGATGGTGTTCCTGATTAGGATACCCATCCGTATAGCGGTGGATCCAGTTGGCTTTCATATAGATGAAGATTACGGATCTGGTGTGGATTCCTACCTTCGGGCAAGGCAATTTCGTAACGATTGATACCAACGTGCATGGCGGCTGATGCTCCCGGTCTTTATGCGCTTTGGTCTCGCGCCGGCATTTACAAACCTGTCCGTGGCGTCTCACGTCAGGCTACGCGGCAACTGCCTGATTAACAGCAGCAATTCCGTCTACTACCGGATGAAATGCCTCCCACACCGCCTGAAAGGCCGGGTTCACCCCTAACCATTCCGAGCCATTGGGCACCTTCATGCCGCCCACCCCCCCGCACGCCGGCCATCAGTGCCAACTCTACTTTGGCCATCAGTTTGGTATCGCCGCTGATTGCCGACCGCTGGCACAGAATCAGTACATATTATGCCAAATACGAAAAGTGTTCTTCTTTGCATGAGACCTGCCGGCTCATAGCTCACTCGGGCGTTAGTAAGCCCAGGACGCAAAGGGAAAGCCACAGCCCTTTTTTGCGACAAAATCGAGCAAAAAGCTTCTGATTCCAGGAGTGGAATTCAATCCTTCGTTGCGGACGTCCGATATTATCGATGCGAAGGTAAGCCTAGGCGATCAAAGCGAGCATAACCGGAGACCGACCAGTTATCCACCGTGCCCAAAATCGGAAGACCACAAGTGCCCCACGCCCACTACCGAGTTAAAGACTTTTTTAGCTCCTTTGTCGACAAAGCAATCACGGCCACCCTCGCGGCCCTGAAGCCTGAAAAGTCCAGTGACATAGCCGCTAATTCTGGTTGTTGCACGACGATTTTTCCTGGTTTCAGCCGAACTTCCCGGAGCGAGGAAATCCGTTGGGTGGTAACCGGCCGGCCTGGCCACGGGCGCCCAGCCAGTCCTTGAGGTTGGTCTCGGTGCGTGTCCGCTCGCCGAGCTTCCATGATAGCCCATCAGCGAGCGCGAAAACTCGGATATCAGCCAGCCCACCTTCGCGATATTTCTGCAGGCTGACCCCGGCACCGCGGGATAGCTGGGGCAGTTGTTCGCGCGGGAAAATCAGCATTTTTCGATTCTCTCCGATCACTGCGACGTGGTCGCCGTCGGCGGACACCAGGGTTAGCGCGGCATCATCGTCCTTCAGGTTCAGAATTTGCCGGCCGGTGCGCCGTTCCGCGATTAAGTCGTCGCTGCTGACGAGGAAGCCGCGGCCAGCCTGGCTTGCCGCCAGGAACGGGCGCTCCGGTCGATAGAGATGGACCGCCACGACATCGTCTGTTTGCGGCAGGTCGATCAGCAGGCGGATAGGCTGGCCATCACCGCGGCCGCGCGGTAGGTCCGCGGCGCGCAGGGTATAGGCACGCCCATTGGTTGCGAATATCAGGATGCGGTCTGTGGTTTCACAGGGAAGCGCCGTGTGCGAAGCGTCTCCATCCTTGAATTTTAGGTCGGCGGTATCGTTAATGTGGCCGCGGAGCGCGCGAAGCCATAGCTTCTGAGAAACTATTACCGTCAGGGGTTCGCGTTCGGTCAGCGCCTCCGTGACATCGGCCAGCGGGGCAGTGACCGCCGCGCCAATTTCGGTGCGGCGCGCGCCCAGCGGCCCTGTACCAAAGCGCCTGGCGGTGGCCGCGATATCGGTCGCGATGGCCCGCCAGCGCCTGCCTTCATCAGCCAGAAGGATACGCAGAGCGGCTTCCTGCTTACGAAGGTTGGCGTGTTCGCGGCGGATTTCGGTCTCCTCGAGCCGACGCAGGCTGCGCAGCCGCATGTTCAGAATAGCCTCGGCCTGAATATCAGTGAGCGAAAATTGCCGTATCAAATCCGGTTTCGGCTCGTCCGCCTCGCGGATGATACGGATCACCGCGTCCAGGTTCAAATAAACCGCGAGATATCCATCCAGCACTTCGAGGCGGCGCAGTGCGGCAGCCAGGCGGAAGTTGGACTGGCGCATCAGCACTTCGTGCCGGTGGTCGAGCCAGGCCCGCAGCACCGCGCGCAGACCCATGACGATAGGGGTTCGGGTCGCGTCCAGCACGTTCATGTTCAGCGGAAAGCGTGTTTCAAGCTGGGTTGCACGGAACAGTGTCTCCATCAGCATCGCGGGATCGACAGCGCGGTTGCGCGGCTCGAGCACGAGGCGCACGGCTTCGGTGCTTTCGTCCCGGATATCAGCCAGAAGAGGCAGTTTTTTCTGTTCAAGCAGGTCGGCGATTTGTTCGATCAGGCGAGACTTTTGAACCTGATAAGGAATTTCGGTCACCACGATATGCCAGGTGCCATGGCGCAAATCTTCTTTTTGCCAGCGCGCCCGGATCCGGAAGCCGCCCCTTCCCACCTCGTAGGCGGCCATTAGTGCTGCCTTGTCCTCGATCAATACGCCCCCGGTCGGGAAGTCCGGCCCGGGCATGTGCGCCAGCAGTTCCGCTGTGGTCGCGTTGGGGTTCTCGATCAAAGCCAGTGCGGCGTTGCAAAGTTCGGCCGCATTGTGGGGCGGAATGGAAGTGGCCATACCGACCGCGATACCAGCCGAGCCGTTGGCGAGAAGGTTTGGGAAAGCGCCCGGCAGCACCACCGGCTCAGCGTCCTCACCATCATAGGTGGGACGGAAGTCAACCGTATCCTCCTCGATGCCTGCGAGCAGCGCGATAGCGACCTCGGTCAGGCGACTTTCGGTGTAGCGCATCGCCGCCGCGTTATCGCCATCGATATTGCCGAAATTCCCCTGCCCCTCGATCAGCGGGTAGCGCGCCGCAAAATCCTGCGCGAGACGGACCAGAGCCTCATAGATCGATGCATCGCCATGGGGATGGAACTTGCCCATCACGTCCCCCACCACGCGGGCACATTTCTTGAAGCCCGCGGACGGATCAAGCTTGAGCGCGTGCATGGCATAGAGCAGGCGCCGGTGCACGGGCTTCAGCCCGTCGCGGACATCCGGCAGGGACCGGGCGGTAATAGTGGATAGCGCGTAGGCCAGGTAGCGTTCGCTCAGCGCCTGGGTCAGGGGCGTGTCTTCGATCATACCTGCGGCTGGGTCGGTCATCCGGGTTCGGGTCTTTCGGCTGGGGGTGCGATGCGTTGGTACAGCGCGAGGCGCGCGGGCGGAAGCGGGCGATGGCTGACGCCGAACGCATCCCGCGCGAGAAAGTGGCCAGTGAGGCGCAAGCCATCGGCGAGGTCGGACAGGGTGGGCGGATGGTTGCCACCACGCAGAAACCCCGGCAAGTTTAGGAGGCGTGGAGCCCAGTTGGCTCCGGCTTCGCCACCTACGGCGCGGCCGGTTCGCGGCGATACGTAGCGTAAGTCCGCCGTGGCACCGGTAACCGCGCAGCGACCGAGATCCAGCCCGAAACCCAATTCGCCAAGCAGAGTGAGTTCGAAGCCGACCAGCGCCGCGAGTGCGGCAGGGGGATCAGCCAAGACGGCGATCATACGCAGCAAGGCAGCGAAGCTGAGCGGATGGGGGATGCGTTCCGGCAGGATTCCGTCGGCCACCGCGAGAGCAGCAAGCAGTATGGCCAGCGCGTCCGCCCTGTCCATAGCCAGTGCCGCGGCGGGATGCGCCAATTCAGCCGAGAAGCTGCCCAGGTTATCGGCGAGGCGGCCAGTCCAGCGCAGATGCAACAGGTTGCCCGCCTGCCACAGCGCCGAATGGCGACGTGATTGGCCGCCATGCACCAGTCCGGCATGGCGGCCTTGGGTCTCGGTGAAGGCGGTGGCGATCAGATCCGCCTCGGCGAAGCGCCGGGTGGTGAGCAGAATGGCGGGCGATTCCCAATCCATGCAGGGCTTGTAGGCGATTTTGCGTGTGCTGGCAGCATGGCTGGCGGGGGCAGGGTTGCGCCCCCGCTGCAAGGGCGCCACGTGGTGGCAAAGGCCGAAACCACCGGCACGCAAGGAGACGAGCCATGCCGCGTGACCTGGAAAGCCAGAGCGACCGGGGGCAAAGCACGCAGGCGGGCACGCGCGGGAAAGCAAAGAACCCAGATTGCCCATGTGTGGCCGCGGCGCAAGGCTGGATACAAAAATGTATGGCACATTCGGTTTTCGTGGGGCCATTACTGGGCTTGTTCGCGCAGCTTTATCTCTATGACCTGGCCCGCACGGCACCGCTCCGGCCGCACCCGGCGCTGCACCAAACCATCAGGAATATCGCCTATTTTCAAGGCCATGCCAGATATGCTTTTTACACCACGGCCATGCAATCGGCCGTATTCTGGCTGCTTGCCGGACCGGCTTGCCTGTGGCTGATCGGGCTTGTGCTGGTGCTGAGCGTGCGCGGCCTGCGGCTCGCGCACCGGCGCCACTGATGCCAGCGACATTGCGCCGGGCGCGACCCCGCGCCAACTGCGACCAATGCACGGGACGCCGCCGCCAAGCCTTCTAATCTCGACGCGCCATTGGTTACGCGGCGCCGCAATGGCGGGCAGCTTGGTATTCGCTGTGCTGGCGGTGATGTCTCTGCGCTTTGGCTTAGGCGGCACCGCTGAGTTGGTGGGGGCCGGACTGCCGGTGTTGCCGGTCACGCTGATGATCGGCGCGGTGCAGTTGGCGCTGGCTGGGATGGCTTGGGGCGCATTGCTGAGTAGACGCCTGCCAGCCTGGCTGCTGGTCCGAGCCCGATGGGTGCGTGAGGCGGTGAACTCCATCCTGCCGGTTGCGTCGCTCGGTGGGTCGGTGGTGGGGGCACGGCTGCTGGCACGTGAGGGCGGCGTGACCGGGCCGGAAGCCGGCGCATCGGCCGCGGCCGATGTCACCGGGGAGGCGGTTGCGCAGTTTTTGTTTCTGCTGGTGGCTTTGTTGCTGGCCAGCACCCTGCCACATGCACCGTTCCGCCCGATGGCGATTCTGGCGCCGGTGGGAGCCGCCCTGGCGGCGCTGCTGGTGGCACAGGCTTTGGGGGCCATAGGCTGGCTGGAGCGACTGGCGATACGGTATCTGCCGTCCCGATTGGCAGTGGCTCTGACCGGCATCGAAGACCGACTGCGCGCTATTTATGCGGCACCTTGGCGGATGGCTGGCAATATCGGATGGAATTTCCTCAGCTGGTCGGTCGGTGCGTTGGAAGTGGTGCTGCTGCTGACCGCGCTTGGCCACCCGGTGCCCTGGCGCGCGGCTTATGCGATCGAGGGCTTAGGCATCCTGGCGCGCAGCCTTGGGTTTGCGCTGCCGGCCGGAATTGGCGCGCAAGAAACTGGCTTCGTACTGGCTGGGATATTGTTCGGGGTACCACGCGAAGTGGCGCTGGCGCTATCGGTACTTAAGCGGGTGCGCGAAGTGATATCGGGGATTGCGGGGCTGGGATATTGGCAATGGCGGGAGTGGCGCCTAACCAAAATTAAGAGAAAACAGGATTAGCGCGGCAACGGAAAGCCAAAGTCACTTTCCGTTGGATTCACAAAATGAGAAGGTCTTCCT
>JAJXVA010000021.1 GCA_021782435.1 Pseudomonadota bacterium | reverse complement strand
ATGAAAGGTCAGGTTCACCTGATCGACCAGGAAATCGGGCGCACGGTAATCCTGCCGCCGCACTGCATCCGCCATAGCACTTCCTCCGTATTCCGCGCGCCGGTGTAGCGCCGGGATCCGGCAGGAAGGAAGGGGTCTGCGGCTGGCAGTGCCCTTTCCTTCTTTTCCGGAAGGCGGTAACGGACCCATATGCAGGTGGTCCTTTCAGGAGAAGATCTGGCGGTGTTGCTGCAACGCTGTGCGGTGGGCGACCGCGGCGCCTTCGAGCGCGTTTATCGTTCCCAGGCCTCGCGGCTCTATGGCCTGGCGCTGGCCATCACTCGCCAGCCCGGCTCGGCGGCGGATGCGGTCCAGGAAGCGCTCATGCAGGTCTGGCGCAACGCCGCCCGGTTCGACCCCAACCGCGGCACGGCCGAATCGTGGCTGGTCGGGCTGGTGCGCTACCGCGCGCTCGATATCGCCCGCAGACAGGCGCGCGAAATCCCGCAGGAGACGCTGCCCGATCGGGTCGACGACGCGCCCGACGCACTGGCGCAGGTGGTGGCCAGCCGCGAGGGGGAGGCGCTGTCCCGCTGTCTCGACGAACTGCCCCCCGATCGGCGCCGCCTGATCGAGGCGGCGTTCACACAGGGGCTCAGCCACAGCGACCTCGCCAGCAAGCTCGACCAACCGCTCGGCACCATAAAATCCTGGATCCGGCGTAGCCTCCAGTCCCTGCGGAAGTGCCTGACCGCATGAGCGACACCGAACTCCCGGAGGATCCGCCCCCTGACGCCATCCTCGCCGGCGAGTTGGTGCTCGGCGTGCTCGACCTGCCGGCCCAACGCGCCGCCGAGGCCCGGGCCGAAATCGACCCCGGCTTTGCCGCCCATGTCGGGTTCTGGGAACAACGCCTGCTGCCGCTGACCCGCCTGGTGCCGCCGGTGGCACCCCCCGCGGCCTTGTGGCAGCGGCTGCAAAACGCCATCGGCCTCAACGACAATTCGGCGGCACTGCGCGCCTGGAAAACCGCAACCGCCGCTTCCCTGGCGCTGGCCGCGGGGCTTGCGGCCTTCGCGTTCGTGCCGCGCCAGGCTCCGAGCCTCACGGTCGCCAGCCTCGCGCCGCTCAACGCGGCCGGCCCCGGGTTCATCGCCCGCGTCGCGGCCAACGGCACCGTCGTGGTTCACGCCGTCGGTGCCCACCCCGCGCCGACCGGCCGCGATTACGAATTATGGGCCCTGCCGGAGGGCGCCACCCGCCCCGTTCCGCTCGGCGTCATTCCCGTGGGCGGGCTCAGCGTTGCCGCCAGCCACGTCACACTGCCAGGCGGCAAGCTGCTGGTCAGCCTGGAACCGAAGGGGGGGTCCCCCACCGGCCTGCCCACCGGACCCGTGCTCTATGGCGGCGTGATCACCCGGCTGTAATCCCGGCCGGCCCGAGCGCAAAACCAGCGCCGCGCCCCTGGCGTTCGCCGGCCTTTGCGCGCAACCTGAGCGGGGGCGTGCCATGTCGGTCTCGAACTACAAGCGCGGCGTAGGTCTTTTCTGGCTGTGTCTTGTGGCGGCCCCGGTCGCG
Organism: Pseudomonadota bacterium; assembly: GCA_021782435.1. Classification (GTDB taxonomy): domain Bacteria; phylum Pseudomonadota; class Alphaproteobacteria; order Acetobacterales; family Acetobacteraceae; genus JAJXVA01. Next base: position 17,907 of record JAJXVA010000021.1, on the reverse strand, counting down.
CGGGCGCAGTCGCCGGTGCGGCTCGATGGATGGTGCCGTGGCCATCACATCGCGCTGCATCGGGATGGCAAATCCGACGACAGCCCCTGTGTCGCCGCCGCCGTCGCCTACGCCGAAAGCCACGACCAGCCGCTCTATATTCCCGCCGGTGGCCCGATCGCCATGGCGGGAGCGAGCCAGGTCATGCTGAACAATATCACCTTGTATGGCCATGACTGGCAGGACCGGGGCGCGGCTGGCCAGGCGCCGGGCCGTCAGGGCGCGGTATTCTGGCTGACCGACCGTGGCAGAAGTCCATTTCTACTCGGGGAAAATTCGGTCACTCTGGAGGGACTGAATTTTTTCTGGCCCGACCAATCGCTCGCCACTCCGGTGCCGGTTTCATACCCGGCGCTGTTTCGCCCGATACGGTCGGGGGGCAAAACCGAGGCCTTCAAGTTCCGGCACGGCACGGTCATGAACGCCTATGACTTTCTCGATTATCACGCGGGCACCATCGGTAATGTGGAGATCGCCGGCAGCACCATCTGGGCCATACACGACGCATTTCAGCTATATTCCGTCCCCGAGGTGTTCCTGGTCCACGATTGCCTGTTTTCGATGGCCGCCGATCGCGCGCAAAAAACGCCGCTCGCCGCATGGTATGCGCGCAACGGCACCTGGCTCACCGCCGGTGGCAATGGTTCGGATGCCGCCGTGTCCTCGGTCGGTGTCGCCATGCAGGCCGTGAACACCTATGTCTATGGCGCGCGCTACGGCATCCACGTGCTCGGCGGCAATGGCAGCGCGGGCAATATCTATCTCGGCCATGCGATCGGCGGGGGGTTCGACGCGGTGGAAACCGTGCTGCAACTCGACCCCGATGCCGCGATGGGCGCCTTCACCTTCAGCGACCAATATTGGTACGCCGCGCACTACGATGCCCCCGCAACCCCGATCGCGCATGGCGCGGTCTATATTCCCGCGGCCAATCCCCACGCCGCCACCCAGATAACCTTCTCCAACCTCTATGTCTCGGCCCACGGCACCATGTTCGACATGCCCGGCACCCAGGGCATGGGCCCGATCATACACGGGGTCACCGGCTTCATCTGCGCGGGACTCGCCGACGCCTCCTGCCATTTCGTCATCGCCGGTGCCCATGTGCTGGTGCGCGGCAACCAGATCACCGGCATCGGCACCAACACCCGCAATTTCGGCATCAGCGTCACCGGCAGCGCCGTGATCTCAGGCAACATGTTTCGTAACCTGGTGAATTCCGTCCGTATCGTCGCTCCCGCCTTTCCGGTCGCGCTTACCGGCAATGTGTCGCAGGGCACGACCGGCCAGCACGACGTCACCGGTGCGCTCGGCGCCAACCTCGCCGCGTCCGGCAATGCCTGGTCCAAGCCCTGACCCTCGGTCGAGGTCCAACCATCAAGCGTCGCGCGGTCGGCGCATTGGCGGCATGAACCGGGTGTGGTTGCGGACGACAGCCGATCGATATAGTTCGATATCGAATAACCACTGAGGAGTTCTGTCGTGGCGAAAATCCTGGTCCTTTACCACTCTGCCTATGGTCACATCGAAACCATGGCGCACGCCGTCGCCGAGGGCGCCCGGGGCACCGGCGCCGTGGTGGACGTAAAGCGCGTCCCCGAAACCGTGCCCGAGGAAACCGCCCGCGCGGCGCACTTCAAGCTCGACCAGGCGGCGCCGATCGCCACCATCGCCGACCTCGAGCATTACGATGCCATCATTCTGGGCTGCGGCACCCGGTTCGGGCGCTTGAACTCCCAGATGGCGGCCTTCCTCGACCAGGCAGGCGGGCTCTGGATGCGTGGCGCGCTCAACGGCAAGGTCGGTTCCGCCTTCGCATCCACGGCGAGCCAGCACGGCGGCCAGGAAGTCACCCTGTTCAGCCTGATCACCAACATGCTGCATTTCGGCATGGTCGTGGTGGGTCTGCCCTATTCGTTCCAGGGCCAGTTGCGGCTCGACGAGGTCACCGGCGGCAGTCCCTACGGCGCCACCACCATCGCCGCTGGCGACGGCAGCCGCACGCCCAGCGCCAACGAGCTGGACGCGGCCCGCTTCCAGGGGCGACACGTGGCGGAAGTCGCGGCCAAGCTGTTTCCGTAAAATCCCGCACGGCGCCGGGTCGTTTCTGAGCCTGCTCGCGCCTCCAGGGCCATCCCCGCGTGAGGGCACCCCCACACCAGGGTGTCCCGTACGGGGGAGGTGGGGGCACGTATCCCCGGCTTTTTTAAGCGCGACATCTCCTGCCAGCGGTCATAACCAACGACCGCTGGTAGGTGTTTTTGTCACGCCGCCACGGGCCTTGCCGTATCGTCGCTGTCCCAGCTCCCGGCTTGTGTCGTCACCGCGCCGACCCCAGATGCTCGCGGCAGAAGAAGGAAGCCCCTATGGCGCGCGTCGTTCGTTTTCATGAATTGGGCGGTCCGGAGGTGTTGAAAATCGACACCCTCGATCTGCCTCCCCCCGGTCCCGGCGAAATCTCGATCGACGTCCGCGCCCTCGGCCTCAATCGCGCCGAAGCCCTGTTCCGCGCAGGCCAATATCTCGAACAGCCGACGCTCCCCTCACGCATCGGCTACGAGGCCGCGGGCATCGTCCGTGCCGTCGGGCCGGGCGTTTCCGGCTTCGCCCCGGGTGACGCGGTCGCCACCATTCCCGGCTTTTTCATGAGCAAATACGGTGTCTATGCTGATGCCGCGGTAGTCCCCGCCGCCATCACCGTGAAAACACCCGAATTTCTGTCCTTCACCCAGGCCGCCGCGGTCTGGATGCAATACATGACCGCCTACGGCGCCTTGATCGATATCGCCGGCCTCACCGCCGCCGATACCGTGGTCATTCCCGCCGCCTCGTCATCGGTCGGTATCGCCGCCATTCAAATCGCCCGCGCCGTCGGCGCCACCACCATCGCCACGACCCGCACCGGCGCCAAGCGTCCCGCCCTGCACGCGCTTGGCGCCCATCACGTCATCGCCACCGACGAACAGGATGTTACCGGCGAAATCCTCGCCCTCACCGGCAATAAAGGCGCCCGCGTGGTGTTCGACCCCGTGGCCGGCCCGATGGTCGAAAAACTCGCGGCGGCCACCGCCGATCAGGGGATCATCGTGCTTTACGGCCTGCTTTCCGGCGCGCCCACGCCCTTTCCCCTGCTCGCCGCCCTCGGCAAGGGCCTGACGCTGCGCGGCTACACCCTGTTTGAAATCGTCTCGAACCCCGCGCGTCTCGCCAGCGGCAAGAGCTACGTGCTCGACGGGCTGTCCAGCGGCGCGCTCAATCCCGTCATCGCCCGGACCTTCCCATTCGAGGAAATCGTTGCCGCCCACCGCTACCTGGAAAGCAATCAGCAGATCGGCAAAATCGTCGTCGAGGTCTCCTGAGGCGCCAGCGAACCAGGACAGGGAGCCGCGACCCGTCGCACAACCGGTCGCGGCGTTCCCGCGCCGCCTCGCCGCCACCCGAAGGCGGCGCGCCAGGTTGGCGATCCCTCGTGGCGCCCACGCGCGAATAAAGAGCCATCGGCCCGAGGCGTGATCGAGGCGTGATCGGGGCGTGATCCCGTCGCGGACGCCCGGTCTACTGGGCGCCCGGTCTACTGGACGCCCGGTCTACTCCGCCGCCATGCGCGCCCGCGCCGCAAGCTGCTCGTGCAAACGCCGTGCAACGCCGCTTCCGGTGCGGGTGCACAAGGCCGGCACCAGGGCGTGCACAAAACACGCCGCCGCGCCCAGCATCATCAATCCCCCAAACCGCGCCGCTTGCCGCATATGCTGCAAATAGCTCTCGCCGACACCGCGCGGATGGTCCAGGAAGACACGCTCAACCCAACCCCCGACACCGCGCATGCCCCACCTCGTTTGGCCAGATAGGAACCTTAGCCCATTGCCGCTGAAACTTGTTTGCTTTTTTGCCATCGATCCCGCAGAATGAAAAACGAATCTTCTAACAAAAACCCAATACTCGGCACGAATTTTCTACATCCGGCATGACCCCCTCCGCCCGCCTCGCCGCCGCCATCGACCTGCTCGGCGCTATCGGCCAATCTCCCCGCCCGGCCGACGCCACCGCGCAGGAGTTCTTCCGCACCCGCCGCTACATCGGCAGCACCGATCGCCGCGCCGTATCGGAACGCGTCTGGTCTCTGCTCCGCGCCGCGCGCCGCCTCACCTGGTGGCTCGACCGCGCCGGGCTGCCCGATATTCCCCCGCTCCGGCTCGCGGCCGCGCTGCTGCTCGAGGGCTGGACCGAACTCACCCTCACCCAGGCCTGTTCGGGCGGCAAATACGCGCCCGCCCGCCTGGCCGAGGTCGATCTCGTCCGCCTTCGTCAACTCGAAGGCCACACCCTCAGTCACCCCGCCCAACCCCTCGCCGTCCGGCTCGAACTGCCGGATTTTCTGCTCGCCCCGCTCCAGGCGCGTTTTGGTCCCGCGCTGGAGGCGGAGATGCAGGCCCTCATGACCGAGGCCCCGCTCGATCTGCGCGTCAACCTGCTCAAAGCCACGCGCGACCAGGCGATCGCGGCCCTTGCCGAGGAGGGGATCGCGGCCACCCTCACCCCGCATTCGCCCTGGGGGCTGCGCATCGCTGGCCGCCGTCCCGTCGTCACGGGTCCCGCCTTCCGCAATGGTCTGGTCGAAATCCAGGATGAAGGCAGCCAGCTCGTCGCCGATCTGGTTGCCGCCGGGCCGGACATGCGGGTGGCCGATTATTGTGCCGGGGCCGGAGGAAAAACCCTGGCTTTGGCCATGACCATGCAAAACCGTGGCCACATCGTCGCGCTCGATGTGTCCGTGCCCCGGCTGGAGGCGGCAGCCAAGCGCCTGCGCCGCGCCGGCGTGCACAACGCCGAGTGTCATCACATCGAGCCGGGCGACAAATGGGCCAAGCGCCGCGCCGCCAGTTTCGACCGGGTATTGGTCGATGCTCCCTGCACCGGCACCGGCACCTGGCGGCGCAATCCGGATGCCCGCCTCACCGTGACCGAGGCGGATCTCGCCGAACTCACCGCCAAGCAGGCCGCGATTCTCCAGGCCGCGTCCGTCTTGGTGAAATCGGGCGGCCGGCTTATCTATGCCACGTGTTCCCTCCTCGAGGCGGAGAATGAAGGGCAGGTCGCCATGTTTCTCGCGCGCAATCCTGGCTTTCGCCGATATGGGCAGGCCCTCAGCCTGACCCCGCGCCGCGATGGCACGGATGGCTTCTTCGCCCAGTCGCTCGAGCGTGTGGCATGATCCGTGTCCGTCCCGCCCGCGCGGAGGACGCTCCGGCCATCGGTGCCGTTCATGTCGCCGCCTGGCGTTCGGCCTATGCCGGCATCCTGCCCAACACCTATCTCGCCCGGCTTTCCGTCACCCGCCTCGCCGCGATGTATGAGCGCACCATTCGCCGCCGCGCCGTCGTGCGCATCGCGGTCGATGATGCGCCCGAGCCAGGTCGTCCCCGCGTCATCGGCTTCGCCACCGCCACCCGCCGCACCCATGCCCTGGGGGATGGGGAAATTGAAACCCTTTACGTGCTCGACGATTGGCGTGATCGCGGCGTGGGCCGCCAGTTGCTCATCGCCGCCGCCCAGGGCCTCGTCGATGCGGGTTGCCGCGCCGCCTTCGTGTGGGTGCTGCGCGACAACCCCAGCCGCTGGTTTTATCAGCGCCTGGGGGGTCGGGAAACCGCTGTCGGCACCGTCGCGGTCGCGGGCGGCGCCATTCCCCAGATCGCCTATGTCTGGAACCCGATCGACTCTCTGTTCGCGCCCGCGCCCGACCATAACGCCGCCGAATAATCGGCCGCGCGTGAAATCCTGCTGCCCCTGTCGCAATGCAATTTAGTGTAAGTCCCCATGGCGCGCCGCCGCCCTTTCCCCCACATTACCGCCAACGTAAAACGACGGGAGTGCTTTCCGTGATGTTACTTAAACGTTCCAGTTTCGCGCTGGCCGGTGTCGCCATGCTCGCGGGTTGCGTGCCGCCGCCGCCGCCCGGCCCCACCGTCATGGCCTTCCCGCCGCCCGGCAAGCCCTATGGCGCGTTCCAGCAGGACGATAATTACTGCCGCCAGGAAGCCGCCTATCGTACCGGCGGCGCCAATCCGGGCGTGGCCGCCCAGCAGAACGGGGTCGCCGGCGCGGTCGTTGGCACCGGGCTTGGGGCCGCGGCTGGCGCATTGCTCGGCGCCGCGGTGGGCCGTCCCGGCGTTGGCGCGGCGCTCGGCGCCGGCGGTGGCTTGCTGGTCGGCTCCGCCGCTGGCGCGGATAACGCCCAGGCCGCCGGCGGTTCCATTCAGCACCAGATCAATGTCGTCTACGCCCAATGCATGATCGGTCACGGCAACCGGGTCCGTGGCCCGGGTGGCCGCATCATCGGCGGCCCGCCTCCCGGTCCGCCGCCTGGCTATGGCAACGGCTATCCGCCGCCGGGTTACGGCAATGGCGGTCCGCCGCCAGGTTACGGCAATGGCGGTCCGCCGCCTGGCTATGGCAACGGCTATCCGCCGCCGGGTTACGGCAATGGCGGTCCACCGCCGGGCTATGGCAACGGTTATCCGCCGCCACCACCGCCGGGTGACTGATCATTTGCGCCTTTCCCACGGGCCCGCGGGGCAAGATCCCCCTCGGGCCCGTGTCGCGTCACACCCGCCCGCCTTGCACCGTCCCGCATCCCTGCGTATCTCGGCGCCCTCATCCCGGCGTATCCAGCGCCTTTCTCAGGGGGCCGCATGAAGTCGGACGCCGCCACCATCGAACGCCTGCTGATCCTCGATTTCGGCAGCCAGGTCACCCAGCTGATAGCCCGCCGCGTGCGGGAATCCGGGGTCTATTGCGAGGTCTGGCCGTTCAATACCGACCCCGCCCGCATTACCGAATTCGCTCCCGTCGGTATCATTCTCTCGGGGGGGCCCGCCTCCGTGCACGAACCCGGCTCCCCGCGCGCGCCGGAACTGGTCTTTTCGCTGGGCGTTCCCGTGCTCGGCATCTGCTATGGGCAAATGGCCATGTGCGTACAGCTCGGCGGCGAGGCCAGCAGCGCCGATGTCAAGGAATTCGGCCGGGCGTTCGTCGACATCACCGGCACCTGCGCGCTGTTTCAGGGCACCTGGCAGCAGGGCGCTCGTGAACAGGTCTGGATGAGCCACGGGGACCACATCACCGCCCCTCCGCCCGGCTTCACGACCGTGGCCACCAGCGAAGGCGCCCCCTACGCCGTGATCGCTGACGATACCCGCCGGTTCTATGGTCTGATGTTTCACCCGGAGGTCGTCCATACCCCGCACGGCGCCCAGTTGCTGCGCAATTTCACCCATCACGTCTGCGGCTGCCATGGCAGCTGGACCATGGCCGGCTTCCGCGCGGCCGCCGTTACCAAAATCCGTGCCCAGGTAGGGCAGGGCAGGGTGCTTTGTGGCCTCTCCGGCGGGGTCGACAGCTCGGTTGCCGCCGCCCTCATCCATGAAGCCATCGGCGATCAGCTGACCTGCATATTCGTCGACCACGGGCTGCTGCGCGCGAACGAGGCCGAGGACGTCGTCACCACCTTCCGCGATCGGTTCGCCATGCACCTGGTCCACCGCGACGCGTCGGAACTGTTTCTTTCCGCCCTTGCCGGGGTCACCGACCCTGAACAGAAACGCAAGATCATCGGCCGCCTGTTCATCGAGGTGTTCGAGCAGGAAGCGGCCAAACTCGGTGGCGCCGATTATCTCGCCCAAGGCACGCTCTACCCCGATGTCATCGAAAGCGTCAGCGTCACGGGCGGCCCCTCGGTCACCATCAAATCCCACCATAATGTCGGCGGCCTGCCGGACCGTATGCGTCTCAAACTGGTCGAGCCTCTGCGCGATCTGTTCAAGGACGAAGTCCGGTCGCTGGGCCGTGAACTCGGCCTGCCCGCCTCCATCGTTGGCCGTCATCCCTTTCCCGGCCCGGGTCTCGCCATTCGTGTTCCCGGCGCGATCGACGCCGGGCAGCTCGCGATCCTCCGGCATGCCGATAAAATATTTATCGAGGAAATCCGTGCCGCCGGGCTCTACGACGCCATCTGGCAGGCCTTCGCGGTGCTGCTGCCGGTCCGCACCGTCGGCGTGATGGGCGACGGCCGCAGCTACGACCAGGTCTGCGCGCTCCGCGCCGTCACCAGCACCGACGGCATGACCGCCGAGGTCTATCCGTTTGATGCCGGCTTCCTGAACCGCGTGGCCACCCGCATCGTCGGCGAAGTCCGCGGTATCAACCGCGTCACCTACGACATCACCAGCAAACCCCCCGGCACCATCGAGTGGGAATAATCCAAGGTCGTTTCAGACCGTCCCGCTCCGTGCCGGAATTCGCGCGAACGCTCTGACTGAAAAAATATTATTTTTCTACCCATATCGCCGCACGTCACCCCAACCCGGCCGCTTCGCTGGTTGCTGTGTTGGTATGGCGCAGGCTGGTCGAGAAACCGGCTTTCGCTACCAACACCTCCTCCCATCGGCATCCGTTCGCTCCTGACCGGATGCGGATTTATGGGCGATCTCACTGACAAAAAACTAAAAAGCCTCAAGCCGAAGGCCAAGCTGGTCCAGGTGACGGATCGCGACGGGAGGCACGCGGCCGTCACGCCGGACGGCGTCATATCGTTTCGGTTCCAGTGCCAGGGGGACCGGGCGGTAGCAGGCGTCGACCATCGGCCGATACCCCTCCGAGGCGCGCGCCTCGGCCTCAGTGAAGCCAACCCAATGCTGCGGGCAGGAATGCTGCGTGGCCTTGCCGATGAAAAACTCTCCATCGCCATCCACCGAACGCGCGAGAGTCCTGCCGGAGCCGCGACGATCGGTGATCTCGCCCGCGAGGCGGGCGTTCCTCGCACGGTTTTCTTCGCGCGCTTCAAGCAGCGAGTCGGGATGCCGCCCATCGCGCACCTGACCCTGTGGCGGATGGCGTTGGCAAAGCGTCTGCTGGCCACCCACCGCCCCTTGGCCGAGGTGGCGCGGGTCATCGGCCATGGCGCGACGAACGCTTTCGTTACGGTCTTCCGCCGCCAGGCCGGTCTCTCGCCTGCGCGGCTCGCGCAGGCGGCGCGACGCCTCGAGGCCACGTAAGCGGAGAATAACCCCCGCCCAGCGCCGGGTCCGACCGTCAGGTTTCCCGCGAAGCCATCAACCCTGCCCCGGGATCCGCGCGCCCGGCGGGGATACGACAAGCCCACGGTCACGGCGGCCTGTGGTCCGGGCAATATGTGGCCGCCAATTTGCCATCGTCGTCAGTCTGGTTCGGTCGCGCCTGCGCCCGGATCCGCCCGGTAATCCGCGGCTGGCGGGGTCCCCGTCGCGGCCCGGTCGTCACCGGCGATGTGGCGGAACACCGTATCCACGAGCGCGTCGGCATAGCCGTGATCGAGCCTGTGGGTGCCGGTCAGCAGCGCGAAATAGATGCTGCCGAACACGAAATCGATGATGCGGTCGGGGTCGATCTGAGACGGAAAACATCCGCGATCCTGCGCCCGCCGGATGTCACGGGCGGTCTCCGCGCGGCGCGGCATGATGTAATTGGTGCGCAGGCGCTCGAGGATCGCGGGATCGTTCTGGCCTTCCGCGATGAGGCCGCACAGCACCCGGCCATAATAGCCGTTACCGATCTCGATCAGGCGATGCGCCTTGATCCGGATCGAGGTCTCCAGGTCCGCGGAAGTGGGGGAGGTCAGATCGGGAACCATCCGTTCCTCCAGCATAGCCATCACCAGCTCGGCCTTGGATTCCCACCACCGGTATAATGTGGGTTTCCCCACTCCGGCGCGCCGGGCAACCGCCTCCATCGTCAGGTCGCGAACGGAAATGGTCTCGAGCAAGGCGTGAACCGCCTCGATGATGGCGGCGTGGCCGCTGGCGGCGGTGCTGGGCGGACGTCCGACGGGGCGCTTTTCGATCATCCACCGATATTAGCGAAACGATCCGTAAAAACAATTGACGCCAAGCGCACGAGAAAATACGTAACGGACCGGAATGGTAAATAGGAGACGGAGATGGGCAACCAGCAACCCGGCGCGGCCCTCGTGACCGGCGCTTCGCGCGGTATCGGCGCGGCAATCGCCGTGCGTCTGGCGAAGGACGGTTACGCGGTGGCGGTCAACTTCACGCGCCATCGCGAACGGGCTGATGCGGTGGTCGACGAAATCCGCCAATCGGGTGGCACCGCGATCGCCGTGGGCGGCGATGTGCGAGATCCGGCGGCGGTGGCGGCACTGTTCGACCAGGCCGAAGGCGCACTCGGCGCGCTGTCGCTGCTCGTCAACAATGCCGGGGTCATGTCCCTCGCCCCGATCGCCAAACTGGAGGATGCGGCGTTCGACGCGATGGTCGGCGTCAATGTCAAGGGAACATTCAACTGCCTGCGCGAGGCGGCGCGACGCTTCGGCGCGGGCGCCCGGATCATCAACATCTCGACCACCGTCACCCGCACGCTCTACCCGACTTACGCCGTCTATGCCGCGACCAAGGCCGCGGTAGAGGCAATGACCCTGGTTCTGGCCCGGGAACTGCGCGGCCGGGGCATCACCGTCAACACCGTGGCCCCGGGTCCAACGGCAACCGACCTGTTTCTCGCGGGCAAGTCGCCGGAACTGATCCAGACCCTCGCGCAGGGCGCGCCGCTGGAACGGCTCGGCGCACCCGAAGACATCGCCAAAGTCGTGGCCATGATCGCGGGATCGGACGCGGATTGGATCAACGGCCAGACGATCTTCGCCAATGGCGGGGTCGCGTGACGCGCCATCGCGGCGGTCAGCGGCCCGGACAGGCTGGCCGAGCGCCGGCGGTGTCGCCTCGCCCGGTGACCGCCACGTCCGACCCCTGAAAACTATCCCCCACCACGATGGTCGAGGTGCGTGGCGAGGCCGCTCGTTCCGGATCCGCCCCCTGCGCCGTGGTTGTCTCGCCGCCCGTCGCGGAATCTGCGTCCCGATGCCGAACGACGCGCCGCCGCCTCATCCGGCCAGGGACAGACGCTCCATGAGTTGAAATTCCGCGTCGGGCGCTGGCTCGGTGAAAAGCGCGATGGCGCCGAGCTGGCGCGGCGGGGCGAGGCTCGCCGCGAAATGGGCTTCGGCCAGGCGGCGCAGCGTCGCCGGCGGCATCCGGTTGCTGAGGGTCAAATGAAACCGCCACGCGGCCAGCACCGCAGGATAGCCGAACCGGTCGAGATTTTCGACCTCTGCGGACGGGAGAGCTTCCGGCCGGCGCCGGGCGCGCGCCTGGGCGGACAGCGGAGGGCGGAAACCATCGAGGCCGAGCACCAGCGCGTCGGCCAGCGCGTTCAGTTGCGGGCAGGGCCGGGTGGGCAGCAGGGCGAGAAAGCCATCGAGCTGCCCGACCGTGAGTGGCGGCAGCGAGAACGGGCGGTGAGCCGCGAGAATGGCGGCGCAGGCGGCGCGGAACTGGGTGAAATTCTGGCCCGGGGCCAGCGCGAAGGGTGGGCGCAACGTGGCGTGGAACCCGTATCGGGCCGGGGCGGTGGTATGGGCGGCGATCCCCGGCGCCGGTCGCGGAACGCGCCCGGTTTCGGGGTTGCGGCCAAGCCAGGCGCAGCCCGCGGCCCAGAGCGGGTCTTCGCCCGCCGGCACGTAATACACCGCGTAGCGCCGTGGCGACTCCATCAGGCGATGCGCACGCCCTGGCGCCAGACCGCGCGGACCACGGGCGGCAGTGACGTGCCCGGAGGGAAGTGGATCTGAGCGAGATCGGCGCGCAGCCCGGGGGCGATGGCGCCGCGATCCGCGTATCGGGCGATCCGCGCGGGAGCGGCGGTGACCAGGGCGATGCGCGCGGGCATCTGGTCTGGGTCCAGCCCTGGCGGCAGCGCGGCCTCGAGCAGGCTCGCGGGCACGTAATCCGAGGCGAGCGCATCGACCAGACCGGCGGCGAGCAGTTCGGCGACCGCGACATTGCCGTAATGCGAGAAGCCGCGCACCAGGTTGGGGCTGCCGGCGATGATCTGCATGCCATGGGCGCGGGCGGCGGCGGCGGCGGCGAGGGTCACGGGAAACTCGGCGATGCCGATACCGGCTTCGGCATTCTCGCGGATTTCGGCCTCGGTCGCGTCGTCGTGGCTGGCGACCGCGAGGTCATGGGCGGCGGCATGGGCCAGCACATGGGCGCGGTTGGCGGGCAGGTTACGGGCACGGCCGGCGTGCAGACGCGCGATCAGGGCCTCGATTTCGAGCTCGGTCATCGGGTCGGCGCGGCGGAGCGCGCGGAACCGGTCGAGATCGGCATACTGGCCGAAGCCGGGAGTGTGATCCATGACGCTGATGAGGCGGGTGGCGGCGGCGGCGGGAATTTCAGCGAGCAGCGATCGCATGTCGGCGGCGGCGAGCTCGCAGCGCAGATGAAGCGCGTGGTCGGCCTTCAGCAGGCCGGCCCGGCTGAGCGCGGCCGTGGTCCCGACGCCGTCGCGCAGGGTTTGGATCCGGCCCGGTTCATAGCCGAGATCCCCGACACACAGCGCGTCGAGCACGGTGGTGATGGCGGCGGCGGCACAGTGCGCGTCATGGGCGAGATAGGCCGAAACCGCCGGCCAGCGCACCCCGGCGCGGGGTTGGCATTGGCGTTCGAGATTGTCGGTGTGCAGGTCGATCAGGCCGGGAATGAGCCAATCCCCCGCGCAATCCAGGGCGCCGGGCAGGCGCGATGTCCCGGTCTCGATGGCGGCGATATGGCCATCACGCGCGACCAGCGTGGCGGGGAGAACGGCATCGGGCAGGACCAGACGCGCGTTGGTGAGAATAATCTGGTCCGGGGGCATGGGGGGTCGCCAGGAAGTCGGACTACGCTGGCTCCCGGAGTAGGACTCGAACCTACGACCGAGCGGTTAACAGCCGCTTGCTCTACCAGCTGAGCTATCCGGGATCAGCGGGCCGCCCGTATAGCTTCAACCGATCCGGTTGGGAAGCCCGTCTTGTTGGCATCGCCGTGGCCCCGATATGGTGTCGCCATGACCCAGCCTCCCGACCTCCATGCCCCGGTTCTGATCATCGGCGCCGGCCCCGCCGGCTACACGGCGGCGATCTACGCCGCGCGCGCCAATCTCCGCCCGCGCCTGGTGGCCGGGCTGCAGCCGGGCGGGCAGTTGATGATAACCACCGATGTCGAGAACTATCCCGGTTTCGCCGAGGCGGTGCAGGGGCCGTGGCTGATGGAACAGATGGCGGCGCAGGCCAGGCACGTGGGTGCCGAACTGGTCGATGATCTGATCGTCAGCGCCGATTTCTCGGCCGCGCCGTTCCGCTGCCTGGGCGATAGCGGGGCACGCTACACCGCGGATGCGGTGGTCATCGCGACCGGCGCCCAGGCGCGCTGGCTCGGGCTGCCGTCCGAGCGGGCGTTCCAGGGCGCCGGGGTTTCGGCCTGCGCCACCTGCGATGGGTTTTTCTTTCGCGGCAAAACCGTGGCGGTGGTGGGCGGCGGCAACACCGCAGTCGAGGAGGCGCTGTATCTCACCCACCACGCGGCGCGGGTGACGCTTATTCACCGCCGTGACAATTTGCGGGCCGAGAAAATATTGCAGCAGCGCCTGTTCGCCAACCCGAAGGTCTCCGTGATCTGGAACAGCGTGGTGACCGAAATCGTGGGCGCTGGCACGCCGGCCACGGTGCGGGGCGTGCGGGTGCGCGACCTCGCCGGCGACGAGCGGGTCGTGCCGGTGGATGGCGTGTTCGTCGCGATCGGCCATACCCCGGTGACGGCGCCCTTTCAGGGACAGTTGACCCTCGACGCGGAGGGGTATGTGGTCACCGCGCCGGGCAGCACCCGCACCAGCGTGCCCGGTGTTTTCGCCGCCGGCGACGTGGCCGACAAAATCTACCGCCAGGCGGTGACCGCGGCCGGCACGGGGTGCATGGCCGCGCTCGATGCCGAGAAGTATCTGGCGGCGCGCCCTGGCCCGGCGGTGTGACCTCGCCATTGCGCTGCCCCCGGGCTTCGCGCGGCCAGCCCCGACGCCTTCGCGGCAGGGCGCCGGCTTCGCCTTCGCTTGTGGTTTCGGACCGCCCGGAGCATCGATTCTATTGACAGAATGAAACCGCATGGCACACCTGCCGAATCGGTAACTGGGTGCTACAATGCGGCACCGGAGGTGGTTTTTATGGACTGGGACAAGCTGCGGGTGTTTCATGCGGTGGCCGAGGCGGGCAGCTTTACCCATGCCGGCGATACGCTGAATCTGAGCCAATCGGCCGTCTCACGGCAGATCTCGGCGCTCGAGGAGGCATTGCAGGTCCCGTTGTTCCACAGGCACGCGCGCGGGCTGATCCTGACCGAGCAAGGGGAAAGCCTGAACCGGACTGTGCGCGAGGTATTCGCCAAACTGGCGATGACCGAGGCGCTGCTGACCGAGAGCAAGGAAAAGCCGGCGGGCCGCTTGAAAATAACGACCACGGTTGGGTTCGGTGCGTCGTGGCTGGCGCCAAGGCTGCATGGATTCCTGGATGCCTATCCGGATGTTTCGGTGACGCTGCTGCTCGATGATGGCGACCTGGATCTCGCGATGCGCGAGGCCGACGTAGCCATACGCATGCACCCGCCCAAGCAACCCGACCTGGTGCAGCGGCATCTGATGGCCATTCATTGGCAGGTGGTTGCCTCCCGCGCCTACCTGGACAAGCACGGGTCACCGGCCGGTCCAGAGGCGCTGGACGACCATAAGCTGGTGCTGTTCGGCGAGCACCACCCCCCGGTTTCCGATATGAACTGGCTGGCCGAGGCGGGACGCAAGGTCGGCAACCCGCGGCGCCCGCTGCTGGAAGTGAATTCGCTGTCGGCGATGCTCGCGGCCATTCAATCCGGTATCGGCATAGGTGCCTTGCCGGATTACATGGCCAAGGAAGCGAGCGGGCTGGTGCGGATCCTGCCCGAATTGAAATCGCCCCGCATTGATGTTTACTTCGTTTACCCTGAAGAACTACGTAATTCCAAGCGGGTAGCGGTTTTTCGTGACTTTCTCCTAGCACGACTACAGGAAATGGCGTGATCAGACTCTAGAATAAATCATATTTGACATACAAAATCCGTAATTTCATCCAATGTATTCGCAAACGGTAACTTGACCGGCCGATCCTCGTCACCTTATCGCACGCTCAGGCTTGGTGCATATCGCGCAGGGAGAGTTGCATGGCCGGTTTTCAACCAGAAAGTGTTGGTTTGACCATCGAGGCAACCTTGCGTGAAGCTCTGGCGATCGCGCCCCAGGTGGCGCTCGATGAGATCTCCGCCGAATACCTGGAAGCGCACTGGTTGAATGTGTTGGAGGCCGTTTGGCTGATCGAGGCGGCGTGCGGCGTCGATCTGCCGCTCAACGACAATCTGCCGGCGCAGCACATTCAAAACGCCGAGGATCTGAAAAATTTGTGTCTGGCCGTCGCCGCGCCGGCGGCATGACGTCCCGAAACCGGGTGGTCGTGACCGGGATCGGTGCGGTCTCGGGTTTGGGCATGAATACGGCGGAGATGTGGGACGGCATTGCCACGGCGCGCTGCGCCATTGGCCGGTTGCACGGCATTGAAACCGGCCGGCTGACCGCGCGATTGGCATGTCAGATCGAGGGATACTCCGAAGCGGACCATTTCGAGCGCCAGCAAAGCGTGTTCCTGGATCGTGTCGGCCAGTTGACCGTGGTCTCCGGCCGGGAAGCCATGGCCATGGCCGGGTTGGACAAAGCCGCCATGGACGAGATCGGGTTTCGTGCCGGCGTGACACACGCCGCCTCGCCCGGCCAGGTCACCATAGAAGAGTGCTACTGGACGTTTTACGGCGAGGGCGGCAACCGCATGCACCCGTTTTCGACCCCGCGCATCATGGGGGCCGCGCCAGCAGCCGCCCTGACGATCGAGTTCGGGGTGCATGGGCCCGCGTTCGGCACGGCCTCCGCCTGCTCATCGTCCAATCACGCGATCGGCCTGGCGTTCGATATGATCCGTAATGGGCGGTTGGATGTGTGTCTGACGGGCGGCGCCGACGCGTCACTCGTGCCGGCCTATTTCAAGGCCTGGGAAGGTCTGCGCGTCCTGACCAACGACATGTCGCGGCCGTTCTCACGCGACCGCAGCGGCATCGTGCTGGGTGAGGCGGCCACCACCCTGGTGTTGGAGGCGCGGGACCATGCCGAGGCGCGGGGGGCCACCATTCTCGCCGAGATTCTGGGCTGGGGCACGACGTCGGACGCGGGAAATATGCTGGCGCCCGACCCCGAATATGCCGTGGCGGCCATGCGCCAGGCAATCGAGGATGCGGGGCTGACCGCGGCCGACATCGGCTACATCAACGCCCATGGCACCGCGACGAGAATGAACGACAAATCCGAGGCGACGGCGCTGCGCCAGGTGTTTCATCACGCGATACCGCCGACATCCTCGCTGAAATCCCAGACCGGACATACGTTGAACGCCGCTGGCGGCATGGAGGCGATCGCCACGATCATGGCGCTGCGCCAGCAAACCCTGCCGGCGACGATAAATTTCAACGAGCCCGACCCGGAATGTGATATCGATTGCGTGCCCAACACGCCCCGCCCCGCCCGGTTCGATTACGCCATGAGCAACAGCTTCGGCTTCGGCGGCCTGAACGCGGTGCTGGTGCTGGGACGCGCCTGACGGATCCCGTTGCGTCCTGGCACCGGACACGATAGGTCGGAGCGAGGCGAAACGAACCGTTCCGACGAGGCAGGCAATGAGCGACGACAAGCGGGTTGACGAGGTCCTGGACATTCTGGCCAGCGAAACCCGTATCGCCCGCGACCGTTTCCAGATGGGCGTGCCGCTCGATACGCTGGGCATCGCCTCCCTCGACCTGGTGCAGGCGATTTATGCGCTTGAGACGCATTTCGGGATCGAGTTGCCGGTGGCGGAGAATCAGTCCGGCGCGGAATTCGTCACCGTCGGCGATCTGGTCGCGCATGTGATCAAGACCGCGGACGCGGCGAAGGCAGCCGGCTGAGGCCCGACCCGCGATGAGCGGGGCGGTTTGCGCGCGGTTCGACCTCGCGGCGCTGGCGGCGGAGTTTCCCGAGAGCGCGGATACCCTGCTGCGCGACCGCTACCTGACCGATGCGCCGGATGCCAGTGCCCGGCTGTTCCGGGTTTATCAGGGCACGCCGGCCCATTACCACGTGCATTCCGACGAATATCTGTTCGTGTTGTCCGGGCGTGGCACGTTCTGGATGGAACACGAGAGCGCCACGGCGGAATTCCAGCCCGGGCAATTATTGTATTTCCGCCGTGGGGTGGTGCACGCGCTGCCCCGATTGCTGGCGGGGCCGGTCGTGTTCTATGCGGTCGATGTGCCACGGGGGCGCCCTGAGGAGATCGGGGCGGTGGCGCCGCGCCCCGCGGATGCGGCGGAGTTCATTGCCGCGATCGGATAGAGCCGGGGGCGGTTCTTTTTTTGCCGGCATCGGGCAAAAAACTCTTCCTGCAGGAAAATATCGGCCCGCCGCGCAAGCTCCCCCGGCGGAAGGCTCACGGCGGAAGGCTCACGGCGGCTGGCGCGCGCCCCGTCGCGTTTTGCCGTGAGACCTGGCGCCGGTCATGCCTCCAGTGCGATGGCGATGGCACGGACTTTCGGCATGTGGCGGCCGAGTGCGTGCAGGGATTCCCGCAGGTCCGGGTCCAGAAATTGTCGCACTATGTCGTGAGTTTTCCGGTGCGCTGCCTGCTCGGTGCGAGGACGTGGAAAATCGAGCGCGGCGAACAGACCGTCGGCGTAGCCGAGCAGAAGCGCGGCGGCCTCGAGGCGGCCTATTCGGGCTAACCGCAAGGCCAGGTGGTCGAACAGCCAGAACTGGGTGTTGTTCGGCTCCAGCAGGCGCAAGGCCTGTGCCGCGTGGTGCAGCGCATCCGGATGGTCGTCGGCGACGCAGGCGATCGTCAGG
>JAJXVA010000198.1 GCA_021782435.1 Pseudomonadota bacterium | reverse complement strand
TATTGATAATCATGGCATCTTAATTTGATCAGATGACTTTGTCCGATCGGATGATGCTTTAGTGTCCTGCCCCTGAAATTCGTGGGTGAATTTCAGGGACAAGCAGGCCACTAAACTATTGTTTTTTCCAGTGTCCACTTTGAATCTGAAATCCGATGGATTTCAGATTCGGGACACTAGGCCGCAAAGGGGATCACGGCATTGAGATGAGTCAATTGCCGTTGATCGGCAGTGCGAACGATCGACCGCAGCCCGCGCCATGGTCGCATCAGGTCTCCCGGCCGGCGCATTGACCCGACAGCGCCATGCATGGTCAATCCCGGACTGTCTTACGCACCCACCACCACGACACGCGGGCGGCAATCCCGCCAGCCGGCGCTGTCGTCCAGCAACATGGGCCGGGAAACCTGCACCTTCCGGCCAGCAGCGAGGAACCGATGCTCAAGCCGGATACGCGCGAAAAACTCACCCGTGTCAGCACGTCGACCCTGGCCACCGCGCTTTACAAGCGCGGCCTGCGCCAGCAGTTCATCCAGGGCGCGCTGCCGCTGAGCCCGCCGGAACGGAGCATGGTCGGCGAGGCCTTTACCCTGCGCTACATTCCAGCGCGCGAAGACCTCAACCCGATCACCGTCTTCCGCGATCGCGATCACAAGCAGCGCCAGGCGATCGAGACCTGCCCGCCCGGCGCGGTGATGGTAATCGACAGCCGCAAGGATGCCCGCGCCGCCTCGGCCGGCGGCATTCTCGTCACCAGGCTGATGCAGCGGGGCGCTGCCGGCATCGTCACCGATGGCGGCTTTCGCGACAGCGCCGAAATCGCCTCGCTCGGCTTCCCTGCCTATCACGTGCGTCCCAGCGCGCCGACCAATCTCACCCTGCACCAGGCCATCGCCATCAACGACCCGATCAGCTGCGGCGACGCGCCGGTCTTCCCTGGCGACGTGATCGTGGGCGACGCCGACGGCGCCATCGTGATTCCCGCCCACCTCGCCGACGAACTCGCCGACGAGGCTACGGAGATGACGGTCTTCGAGGATTTCGTGACCGAGCAGGTGAAGGCCGGCGCGACGATCCTCGGCCTCTATCCGCCGACCGATCCGGAAACCGAAACCCGTTTCGCCGCCTGGCGCGCCCGCACGGGCCGCTGACCGCGGCCCGGCGGATGGTAGGTATGCCTCAGTCCCGCATCACGCCGTCGACAAGCCGCGGCATGGCGAGCGGATTGCCGTCCGCCAGCGCCGTCGGCAGCAGGTCCGCCGGCAGGTCCTGGTAGCAGACCGGGCGCAGGAACCGCTCGATCGCCTTGGAGCCCACCGATGTCGTCCGCGAATCGGTCGTCGCCGGGAACGGTCCGCCATGCACCATGGCCTCGCAGACCTCGACGCCGGTCGGCCATCCATTGGCCAGGATGCGCCCGGCCTTGCGCTCGAGCAGCGGCAGCAGGTCGCGCGCCGCGGCATGATCCTCGGGTTCGAGATGCAGCGTCGCGGTCAGCTGCCCTTCGAGACCGACGATGACCTGCCGCAGCTCGGCCGCGTCGCGGCAGCGGACGAGTATCCCGGCTGCGCCGAAGACCTCCTCGGCGAGCGAGGGTGTAGCCAGGAATGTCGCGGCATCCGTGGCGAACAGCGCCCCGCCCGGCCCGCGCGCCACCTCTTCCACGCCGCGCTCAGCGGCCCTCGCCTCGATCCCCCGTTCACAGGCACTGCGAATGGCGCCTGTGAGCATGGTCTGCGCCGCCGCCGCCGCAAGACCCGCGCGTGCCGCGTCGAGAAAGGCCTGCAATCCCTCGCCCTCGATGGCGAGCAGCAGGCCAGGATTGGTGCAGAACTGGCCGGCACCGAGCGTGAGCGACCCCACGAAAGCGGTGCCGAGCCCTGCACCGCGCCGTGCCAGCGCGCCAGGCATGAGCAGGACGGGATTGATGCTGCTCATCTCGGCGTACACCGGAATCGGTTCCTTCCGCCGCGCTGCGATCGCCGCGAGAGCGAGCCCGCCGCCGCGCGAGCCGGTGAACCCGACCGCCTTGATGCGTGGATCGGCTACAAGCGCCCCGCCAAGCTCGTTGCCCGCGCCGAACAGCACCGTGAACACGCCCTCCGGCAATCCGCAGGACGCGACGGCGCCCGCCACAGCATGCCCCACCAGCGCCGAGGTCAGCGGATGCGCCGGATGCGCCTTCACCACCACCGGGCATCCCGCCGCGAGGGCAGATGCCGTATCCCCGCCAGCCACGGAGAACGCCAGCGGGAAATTGCTGGCCCCGAACACCGCGACCGGGCCGAGCGGAATGTTCCGCAGCCGCAGATCCGGCCGCGGCAGGGGCTGGCGCGCCGGCTGCGCGGTATCGATCCGCAGGTCGGCGAAGCGCCCGGCGCGCAGCACGCCGGCGAACATCCGCAACTGCCCGCAGGTGCGGCCACGCTCCCCCTCGATCCGCCCGCGCGGCAGCCCGCTTTCGGCACAGGCCGCCTCCACCAGCCGGTCGCCCAGCGCCATGATGTTGGCCGCAGCCGCCTCGAGGAAGGCGGCGCGGGCCTCCGGTGTGCTGTCCGCGAACGCGACCGACGCCGCTTCGGCCCGCGCGCAGGCCAGTGCCACCTCGGCAGCGCCAGCCTCGCCGAAACCGGGCGCGCGTGGCTCGCCGGTCGCCGCCGTCCTGCCGTGAAACGCGACACCCCCCGTCTTCACGAGGCCCGCGCCGAGAAGGGTGATCCCTTCCGCAATATCGATTTCCGCTGTCATGCCGCGTGCTCCTTCAGCAAACCCCAGGTCACAAGATTCCGATGCAGTTCCGCCTGCTGCCGCTCGGCAAGCGGCCAGGCGCCCGGCGGGCGCACCGCCCCGCAATCCTCGCCCATCAGCGCCAGCGCCGCCTTGACTACCGACACGTTGGTGCCGTTGCCCTCCTCGGCGCGCAGCGCCTCGAACGGCTCCATCACCTCGATTAGCGCGCGCGCCTTCGCATAGTCGCCATCTTCCAGCGCGGCATGAATGGCGAGCGAATGCGCCGGCCAGACATTGATCAGCCCCGAGGTGAAGCCCCGCGCGCCGACCGCGTAGAACGCGGGTGCCCAGGTCTCCGCGAGCCCGCCGACCCAGATCAGTGCCGGATCGGCCCGCTTCATCGCCGCGGCCAGGCGCATCGGCGCCGGCGTCGCCCATTTCACGCTGACGACCTCGGGGATGGCGCAGAGATCGCCGATCGCATCGAGGCCGATCCCGTCATTGCGCAGATAGATCACCACCGGCAGCCCCTGCCCGGCCTCGGCAACCCGGCGCACATACTCGACCACGCCGCGCGGCGCGACGAACGGATCGGGCGGCTGGTGAACCATCAGCGCCGAGGCACCGGCGGCGCGGGAAGCGCGGGTCAGCGCCAGCGCGTCGCCGATCGATCGCCCGATGCCCGCGATCAGCGGCACCCGGCCGGCGACCAGTTCCGCCGCCGCATGCACCGCGCGCTCGGCCTCATCGGTCGTTAGCGCGTAGAATTCGCCGGTATTTCCGTTTGCGGTGAGGATATGCACCCCGGCGGCCACCGCCCGTTCCACCACCGGCCTGAGCCGGGCGGTGTCGAGACGGTCATTTCCGTCGAAGGGCGTGGCCAGAATCCCTGAAATGCCCGCAAGCCGGGCACGGAAGGTATCGCGGTCGAATGTCATGGGCGCTCCTGTCATTGGCGCGTCAAGGGCCATCCGCGGCCCCGCCGGTCCGGTTGACGAACGGACTGAAGTCGGCAGTCGGATCCCCCGGCAAGCGGGCCAGACCTTAGTCCCGCCCCTTCCGGGAGGCAACAAATTGATCTTTATATTTTACGAATCGATCCCTCCGCCCATCAGCCCGAGGGCCGGATGGCAGAATGAAGGCGTGAGGCTGTAACCATTGTGTTCTGGCGGACGTAAGGCACCTTACCGGAAGGCATTCCGTCCTCCGGAAGCGGGATATCTCGATGCCGGAACCCGTCAGCACAGAGGATCGTTCATGACCAGGCGCCCTTCCGCCCCTCCCTCGGACAGTCATCTCCTGCACACGCTGTCGGAGCTGAGCTGGAACCGTTTCCACACGACGGCGGTGCTGCTGTTCGGCCTCGGCTGGGCGCTGGATGCG
>JAJXVA010000197.1 GCA_021782435.1 Pseudomonadota bacterium | reverse complement strand
CGCTCCCTCGTGCGCGAGGCCGCGCTGGCGGCAGTAGAACAGCTGGTCCTCGGATAATTTGCTGGTGGTGGCTTCGTGTTCGAGTTTCGCGGTCGGGTTGCGCACCTCGATATACGGAATGGTGTGGGCGCCGCAGAGATCCCCGATGAGCAGCGAATCGCACTGGGTGTGGTTGCGCGCGCCGGCGGCACGGCGGGCAATGTGCACCTGGCCGCGATAGGTGTTGGCCGAGTGCCCGGCGCTGATACCCTTGGAGACGATGGTGCTGCGGGTGTTGGGCGCGAGATGGATCATTTTGGTGCCGGTATCGGCCTGCTGGTGGTTGGCGGTGACCGCGACCGAGTAGAATTCCCCGACCGAGCCCTCACCGGCGAGAATGCAGGACGGGTATTTCCAGGTGATGGCCGAGCCGGTCTCGACCTGGGTCCAGCTGATATGGCTGCGGGCGCCGCGGCAGGCGCCGCGCTTGGTGACGAAATTGAAGATGCCGCCACGGCCCTCGGCATCCCCCGGATACCAGTTCTGGACGGTGCTGTATTTGATCGAGGCGTCATCGAGGGCGATGAGTTCGACGACCGCGGCGTGAAGCTGGTTCTCGTCGCGCTGCGGGGCGGTGCAGCCCTCGAGATAGGAGACCGAGGCGCCATCCTCGGCGATGATCAGGGTGCGCTCGAACTGGCCGGTGTTGCGCGCGTTGATCCGGAAATAGGTCGAGAGCTCCATCGGGCATTTCACGCCGCGCGGAATGAAGACGAAACTGCCATCCGAGAATACCGCCGAATTGAGCGCGGCGAAGTAGTTGTCGGAGACCGGCACGACGCTGCCGAGATAGCGGCGCACGAGCTCGGGGTGGCTCTGCACGGCCTCGCTGATCGGACAGAAAATGACGCCGGCGGCGGCGAGGGTCGCGCGGAAGGTGGTGGCGACCGAGACACTGTCGAACACCGCATCGACCGCGATCTGGCGGCCCTCGGCGGCGCCCTCGACGCCGGCGAGGATGGCGCGCTCGCGCAGGGGTATGCCGAGTTTCTCGTAGGTGCGGAGCAGTTCCGGGTCGACCTCGTCGAGGCTTTTCGGGCCCGGCTGCTTTTTCGGCGCGGCGTAATAATGTAGCGCCTGGAAATCGATCGGCGGGATGGCGAGATTGGCCCAGTCGGGCGCGGCCATCGCCTGCCAGGTGGCGAAGGCGGCGAGACGCCATTCGAGCAGCCAGGCGGGCTCATTCTTGCGGCCCGAGATCAGGCGCACGATGTCGTCGTTCAGGCCGATCGGCGCGATATCCATCGCGATATCGGTCTCGAAGCCGAATTTGTAGCCCCCCTCGGTGACGGCGCGCAGGGTGGCGTTGGTATCGAGCGGGGTATCCATTCGGCGCTCCCTATTCGGCCGCGGTCTGGCTGATGCCGGTCTGGCTGATACTGGTCTGGCTGATGCCCGCCTGGCTGATACCGGGCAGGCTGGACCAGGCCGGCGTCGCGGCGAGATCGGCGATGGTGATGGCGGCCAGGGCCTGGTGAATGGCGTCATTGACCTGTCCCCAGCGCCCATGGACCGGGCAGACACAGCGCGCCTCGCAGTTCTCCTGGCTGCCCTCGACACAGGAGGTGACGCTGACCGGGCCGTCAATGGCGGCGATGACATCCGCAATGGTGGTCTGCGCGAGCGGGTGGGCGAGCCGATAGCCGCCGCGCGCGCCCCGATGCGACAGCACCAGCGCGGCCGAGGCCAGGATTTTCAGAACCTTGGCCACGGTCGGTTCCGGAATGCCGGTGGCGCGGGCGATGCCCGGCGCGGTCTGGACCGCCTCGCCCGAGGCGAGCTGGACCAGAACCACCACCCCGTAATCGGTCAGGCGCGATAAACGCAGCATGGGACAAAACCCTATATCGGGGGTAACTGGACCCCCCAAGTCCTGATTGAAATGGCCCAGGCCGGAGGCAAGGTCAAGGGCATGAACGGGGGAAACGCGCGGCGCCCGCGCGCGCGCCTGGCGGTGACGAAATCCGCCCGTTCAGCCGCGTGCCCTTGCCTCGCGCGCGGTCAGGCGCAGCCAGGGGTAGCGGTGTTCCAGCAGCGCGACCTGGGCTTCCTTGGCGTGGGCCACTTCGACCTCGCGGTCGAGCATGGAGGCGCCATGGACGCGATATTCCCCGATCTGCCGGGGCACGTGGACGCCAGGCAGGCCGAGATCGATCAGGCGGCACCAGAGATCGAAATCCTCCCACCCCATGCCGCGCGGCATGGCGTAGCCGCCGGCGGCGGCCCAGGTCCAGACCGCGATCAGCGCCATGGCATCGATGTAATTGCCGCCGAGCAGCCGCGCGGGACGGAAGGGTTCATTCGAGAACACCCCGTCGGCGGCATCGAACATGCGCAGGGCGCCATAGGCGAAAGCGGGCTCGTCCGGGGTTTGCAGCGCGGCGAGCAGGGTCTCCGCGGCATCGGGCAGCAGCCGGTTATCGGCATCGAGCGGCAGCACGAAGGGGGTTTCGGCGGCGATGAAGCCGCTGTTGCGGGCGGCGGCGAGCCCGGCATTGGCGCGGTGGCGCAGCAGGAGGGCGCGGCCGAACCGCGCGGCATGGGCCGAAAGCCATTCCTGCACGAGGGTCGTCAGCATCGGGTCGGTGGAGGCGTCGTCGATGACGACGAGGTCGAGCGCGGCGAGGGTCTGCGCGCGGGCCGATTCGAGCGCCTCGAGCACGTAGTCGGCGTAGTTGAAGCAGGGAATGATCACGGTGACCTCGGCGGCCTCGCCGCGGTCGGTCGCGAACAGCGTATCGGCCGGGGTCTGCTGGATATGGCGGGTGGCCTCGTGGGCGTGGCAGGCGGTCTGGGCGGCGAAGGCCGCGGTGCCTCCGGCGCCGCCCAGGGCCTGGGCGATGGCCCACGCGGCCAGACGGGTGCGGCGGCGCGGGCCGAACGGCCACAGGCACGTGAGGCGGGCCTGCACCCCGAGCCGGCGGCGCAGCGTCGCGTCGTCGACGAGGCGCAGCAGGGCCTCGTGCCAGGTGGCGTCATCGGCGGCGAGACAGCCGTTTTCGCCATCGCGAATGACGCGCGAGAACGGGCCGGTGGGGGAGGCGATGGTGGGCACGTCGACCAGGGCGGCCTCGAAGATTTTCAGCTCGCTCTTGGCCTCGCAGAACGGATTGCCCGGCTCGAGCGGGGCGAGGTTGATGTCGAACCGCGCGAGTTCGTCCGGCAGGGCTGCGTGGGCCACCGTATCGCGCCACTCGATGCGGTCGGCATAGGGCGCCAGGGCCTCGAATTCCTCGGCCATCACCATCTCGAGGCCCTCGGGCGTGCGGAACAGCACGAGGCAGGTTTCGGGTCGGGCCTCGAGTACGCGCAGCAGGGCGGGCAGCGCGCAGGCGAAATCCCGCTGGTGGGTCAGGGTGCCGGCGGCATAGCCGATGCGGAGCCTGCCATCGGAGGCGGCCATGGCGCGGGCGCGCACGGCGGCGCGCGAGCGGGCGAGCCAGGCGGCGTCGTAGCCATTGGGCAGAACCAGCGCCGCCTTCTGGAAGGCCCGCATATGGTCGGCCAGTTCCTCGGTGGTGGCGGTGCAGACATCGGCGGCGAGCATGGCGCGCTGAACCTCGGCGAAGGTGCCGCGGGTGGAGGCGAGCCCGGCCTGGGTGGTGCGGATGCCGTCGATGGTGCGGGTATTGGCGAGTTCCGGGCGCAGCATCAGGTCGTCGAGGTCGAACACCACGACACCGCCGCCCTTGCGCACCTCGTGCATGATGTTGCGGACATGCTGGCTGTCCCGCACCCGCCACAGCACACAGACCCGCACCCCGTGCAGGAGATCGGCCGAGACCTGCTCGATGCGCAGCGTCGCGGCGCTGTGGCGGCGGATGGCGGCGGCATAGCGGGCGCAGCGATAGGTGCTGCCCGGCGTATCGGGCTCGCCCGACACGTAGAGCACATCGACCGGCGCGGGCCGGGGCGCGCGGGTGGCGCGGCCGGCGGCGCGGCCGGTGCCGGCGTAATGCTCGGCGGGGGTGATGGCGGGGCCCAGCGCCTCGGGATTGGCCGCGACATAGTACCCGGCATCGAAGCCGGGCGCGGGGTCGCGGCCCTCGGCGGCGCCGTGCGCGAGGTAGTGGCGGGCGGGGTCGG
>JAJXVA010000020.1 GCA_021782435.1 Pseudomonadota bacterium | reverse complement strand
GCAGGCGGCCACCGTCTCGGTCGTCGTCAAAACTCTGGTCCTCTACACCATCATGGTCACCGGGGCGATCTGGGAACATGAGGTTTTCGGGCGGTATCTGTTCGCGCCTGCGTTTTTCTTTGAAGATTTGTTCAGCATGCTGGTGCTGGCACTGCATACGCTTTATCTCGCCGCTCTTTTTTCAGGCGCCCTCTCGCCGCTAGGGCTGATGTTGCTGGCGCTCGCCGCTTATGCCGCCTACGCCATCAACGCTACCCAGTTCGTGCTGAAGCTCCGGGCCGCCCGCCTGGACGTCAGGCCAGCCTGACATGAATGCCGCCGTCCTACCCGTCTCCGAAGGCCTGGATACCATCCTTCGTGAACGCGGTCAGCGTGAAGTGTTCTGCGGGCTGACCGGCATTGTCTGGCTGCATCGCAAGATGCAGGATGCATTTTTCCTGGTGGTCGGCTCACGCACCTGCGCGCATCTGTTGCAATCCGCGGCGGGGGTGATGATTTTCGCCGAGCCTCGCTTCGCCACGGCGATCATCGGCGAACGTGATCTCGCGGGCCTCGCCGACGCTAATGCCGAACTCGACCGGATCGTCGCGGAACTGCTCGCGCGGCGCCCCGATATCCGGGTGCTGTTCCTGGTCGGGTCCTGCCCGTCAGAAGTGATCAAGCTCGATTTGTCGCGTGCCGCCCGCCGCCTGTCGGACAGTATCCCCGGGGTGCGGGTCCTGAATTATTCTGGCAGCGGCATCGAAACCACCTTCACCGAGGGCGAGGATGCCTGCCTCGCCACGCTGGTGCCGGGTCTGCCTGTCTCGACTGACGGGGCTGATCTGCTCGTCGTTGGTGCTCTCGCTGATACGGTCGAAGATCAGTTCCGCCGCCTTTTCGCAGCGATGGGCGTTGTCCGGGTTGGGTTTCTTCCCGCCCGCCGCGCTGCTGAGCCGCCATCCATCGGACCTCACACCCGCTTCATCCTGGCCCAGCCGTTTCTGGCTGAAACTGCCCGTCTGCTCGCGAAGGCTGGCCTGAAGCGCATTTCGGCGACCATGCCGCTCGGCGCTGAAGGCACCAGGGCCTGGTTTACCGCGATTGCGGGGGCACTCGATATTCCCCCATCACGGGTCCAGGAAGTTACTGAAATTCCCTATCGCCGCGCCGAGTCTGCGCTTCGCCGCATGCACGCGCATCTCTCCGGAAAAAGCATTTTCTTCTTCCCCGACAGCCAGCTGGAGATTCCATTAGCTCGTTTCGCCGCAAACGAACTCGGCATGCGCCTGACCGAGGTTGGCACCCCCTACCTACACCGCGCGCTCATCGCTGAGGATCTGGCCCGTCTGCCTACCGGAATAACCCTGAGCGAAGGCCAGGATGTCGAGCGGCAGCTCGATCGTTGCCGCGCCATACGCCCGGATCTTACCGTCTGCGGCCTGGGCCTCGCCAATCCGCTCGAGGCCGAGGGTCTGACTACGAAATGGTCGATCGAGCTGGTGTTCACCCCGATCCAGGGGTTCGAGCAAGCAGCGGATCTTGCGGAACTATTCGCCCGGCCCCTGCGCCGCCGGGCTAGGCTCACGGTGTAGAGCATGCAACTCGCGCTATGGACCTATGAAGGACCGCCCCATGTCGGGGCCATGCGGGTCGCTGCCGCGCTGCGCGATGTGCACTACGTGCTGCACGCTCCCCAGGGTGACACGTACGCCGATCTGCTGTTCACCATGATCGAGCGCAGCGATCGTCGTCCGCCGGTTACCTACACCACCTTCCAGGCCCGCGATCTCGGCAGTGATACCGCTGATCTGTTCCGTGCCCAACTGCGTGATGCCGCCGAGCGGTTCCGTCCCGCAGCCATGCTGGTCGGTGCCTCCTGCACCGCGGAATTGCTTCAGGACGACCCGGGCGGACTGGCTCGCACCGCCGGCCTTTCCATGCCGATAATTCCCCTTGAACTGCCCTCCTATCAGCGTAAGGAGAACTGGGGCGCCGCCGAGACCTTCTACCAGGTGGTGCGTACCCTCGCCGCTGCCGGCGAAATGCCACCCGCGCTCGACACGCGCCCCAGTTGCAACGTGCTCGGCCCCACTGCACTCGGCTTTCGCCACCGCGACGACGTGACTGAAATTACAAGACTGCTCGAGCGACTTGGTATTCGCGTCAACGTCGTTGCCCCCCTTGGCGCCAGCGCCGCCGACATCGCGTGTCTACCGGCGGCCGATTTCAATGTCGTGCTCTATCCAGAAATCGCCCGCCCGACGGCACTGTTTCTGGAACGGAGCCTCGGCCAGCCCTACACGCGCACGATCCCAATCGGCCACCAGGCCACCCGCGAATTCGTCATCGAGGTTGCCGCCCTGGCCGGGGTTGATCCTGCCCCTGGGCTCAATCCCGCCGAGGGTCGGGCGCCCTGGTATGCGCGATCCGTCGATGCCAACTACCTGACTGGCAAGCGTGCGTTCATCTTCGGTGACGCCACTCATGCGCTGGCGCTGGCGCGGGTCGCGGCGAGCGAACTCGGCTTCGAGGTGGTGGGTCTCGGCACTTACACCCGGGAATTCGCGCGCGAAGTCCGCGCCGCCGCGGCCAGCTACGGCCAGGAAGCCATCATCGCCGATGATTATCTCGAGGTCGAAGCCGCGATCGAGCGCGCTGCGCCGGAAATCGTGCTTGGCACACAAATGGAACGTCACATCGCCAAGAAACTGAATATACCCTGTGCGGTTATATCAGCTCCAGTACACGTTCAGGACTTTCCTACCAGATATTCTCCGATAATGGGCTATGAGGGTGCGAATGTTCTGTTTGATACACTCACCCATCCCCTGATGATGGGGCTCGAGGAGCATCTCCTGCACATGTTCCGCGAGGATTTCGAGTTTTCCGGGGATGCCGTGCCGTCACATCTCGGCACCGCCAACGCGCCCGCCAGTCCCGCCGCACAAAGTCCCGCTGATTTCGCGGAATCCGAGCCCGTGATCATGGCTGCGAGTTGGGCCGACGAGGCCGAACGCGAGGTTCGAAAAATTCCATTTTTTGTTCGTGCCAAAGCCCGTCGCAATACCGAGAAATATGCCGAGACCCATGGCATAAGTGTTATCACTCTCGATACACTATACGAAGCAAAGGCTTACTATGCGCGATGATCTGGGCGAGGGACGCCCACCGCCGCTGAATGTCGTATTCGTTACCATGGATAGCCATTTGGCGAGCACCCTGGCACGGGTCGAGCGGCGCCTGCTTCCGGAATTCCCTGGACTTAACATCTCGGTTCATGCGGCTGATGAATGGGGTCATGATCCCGCCCTTCTGGCGCGTTGTCACCACGATATTGCAACCGGCCATATCGTCGTTGCGGCGATGCTGTTCCTCGATGACCATATCCGTGATGTACTGGCGCCGCTGCGTGAACGCCGCACCGGCAGTGATGCCATGCTCGGCTGTATCGCGGCCGCCGAGATAACGCGCCTGACCCGGCTCGGCAAACTCGACATGGGGGCCGAGCCTACTGGCGCGGTTGCCTTGCTCAAACGGCTGCGCGGGCAGACCCGCAAAGGCGCCGGCAGCGGTGAGCGGCAGATGCGTATGCTGCGACGCCTGCCCAAGCTGCTCCGCTTTATTCCTGGAACCGGCCAGGATCTGCGTGCCTATTTCCTTGCCATGCAATACTGGTTGGCCGGATCCGAAGAAAATCTGGCAAACCTCGTGCGGCTGCTCGTAACCCGTTACGCAAGCCCGGGCCGTCAGCCCAAAACCTCCGCGGCGGCGGTAGCGGCCCCGATAGAATATCCAGAAATCGGCCTATATCACCCGGCAATTCCCGGTCGCATCGCTGCGACGCCAACCGCCTTGCCAAGTCCCAAGGGCAGTGCGGGCACGGTCGGCCTGCTGCTGATGCGGTCCTATGTCATCGCCGGCAACACCGCCCATTACGATGGGATGATCGCGGCACTGGAAAATCGCGGTCTCGATGTCATCCCCGCCTTCGCCTCAGGCCTGGATTGTCGACCTGCGATCGCTGCCTATTTCCACGATCGCGGGCGTACTTGTGTACAGGCCGTGATCAATCTGACGGGGTTCTCCCTGGTCGGGGGGCCAGCCTACAACGACTCCCGCGCGGCACAGACGACGCTTGCCGCACTTGATGTGCCATACATCGCCGCCGGATCGGTTGAATTCCAAACGCTCGAGCAATGGCAGGCTGACCCGCGCGGCCTGACCCCTGTAGAAGCCACTATGATGGTGGCCATCCCGGAACTCGATGGCGGCATTCTACCAACCATGATCGGTGGCCGCTCCGACGCCGAGCCAGGCCATGCCCGCGACATGACGGTGAACCCGGAACGCGCCGCAAAACTGGCCGACCGGGTCGCGCGACTGGTCAAACTGGGCCAGACCCCGGTCGATCAACGGCGGCTCGCCATTATTCTGTTTAATTTCCCTCCGAATGCAGGCGCTACCGGAACCGCTGCCTATCTCGATGTGTTCGCCTCCCTCGACAATGTTCTGACCGCATTGAAAGCCGCGGGCTACGCTGTGGATGCGCCGCATGGAGCGGAAGCCTTGCGTGCGGCGGTGACCGAAGGCAACGCTGCACTGTTCGGCGCACCGGCTAATGTCGCTGCGCACATGTCGGCTGCAGCGCATATTCGTGGCGAATGCTATCTGCCCGAGATCGAAGCCCAATGGGGCGCGGCGCCGGGTCGGCAGATGGTGAATGCCGAGGGCATACAAATTCTCGGCCGACAATTCGGCCGCGTTTTCGTCGGTGTGCAGCCTCCCTTCGGGTATGAAGGCGATCCGATGCGACTGATGTTCGAACACGGATTCGCTCCCACTCACGCCTTTTCCGCTTTTTATCGCTGGATCGACCAGGAATTCGGCGCTGATGCCGTGTTGCATTTCGGAACCCACGGCGCTCTCGAATTCATGCCTGGTAAGCAGGCCGGCATGTCCGGCACCTGCTGGCCGGACCGGCTGATCGGAGATCTGCCTAATTTCTATTTCTACGCCGCCAACAACCCGTCCGAGGGCATGCTGGCCAAACGCCGCGCGGGGGCTACTCTGATCAGCTACCTGACTCCGCCAGTGGCTTCTTCCGGCCTCTATCGGGGTCTTGCGGATCTCAAGGCAACGCTTGACCGCTTGCGTTCGCTTCCACCAGAGTCCGACCCGGACACGAGGCGTGAGCTTGCCGAGTTGGTGCAGGCGCAAGCGGCTCTGCTCGACCTTGCGGCGGCCGAGCCGCCCTGGGCTGAGACGGCGGTTGCCCAGGTTGATCACCTCACGGGCGCGCTGCTCGAACTTGAATACACCCTTATCCCCCAGGGCTTGCACGTCATCGGCGCGCCACCGGACGCCGAGGCACGGACCGAAATGCTCCGCGCCGCCGGAATAACCGATCCCGAACGCCTCGCAGTGTTGGACGCGGCGCTCGCCGCCGACGCTGAAATTCCCGGTTTGCTTCATGCGCTTGCCGCGCATTACGTGTCCCCGGTCCCGGGCGGGGATTTTCTGCGCACCCAGGATATTGTGCCTACGGGGCGGAACCTTCACGGCTTCGACCCGTTTCTCATTCCCAGCGCCTTTGCCGTCCAGGATGGCGCACGTCAGGCCGATCGGCTGCTCGCCCGCCATGTCGCTGACAGTGGCACCTGGCCGGAGACCATCGCCTTCGTGCTTTGGGGAACCGACAATCTGAAAACAGAGGGTGGCCCTATCTCTCAGGTTCTGTGGCTGCTCGGCTGCCGTCCCGCGTACGATGCCTACGGGCGGCTTATCGGCCCCGAACTCGTGAGCCTCGCGGAACTGGGTCGGCCGCGGGTCGATGTTGTGGTTACGCTTTCGGGAATTTTTCGTGATCTGTTGCCGTTGCAGACGCGACTGCTGGCCGAAGCCACCCGGCTTTGCGCCCTGGCGGAGGAGGATCCGGCCGACAACGCTATCCGGCGTCATGCGCTGGCCTACCAGATGGCGCATGGCGGCAGCCTCGCGGATGCGGCGCTGCGGGTGTTCGGCAATGCCGAATCCGCCTATGGCGCCAATGTCAATCAACTGCTCGATTCAGGCGCCTGGGATAACGAGAACGAACTTGCCGAGGCATTCGTGCGCCGCAAAGGCTATGCCTATGGCGCCGACGGCAAGCCACACCGTCAAGATCGCCTGCTGGCCAGTATTCTTGGCGAGGTGGATGTCACCTACCAGAACCTAGACTCGGTCGAACTCGGGGTTACCACGGTCGATCATTACTTCGATACGCTGGGTGGCATCACCCGCGCCGTCAGCCGCCAACGTGGCACGGGAGCCGCGGTATACATCGGGGATCAGACGCGTGGCGCGGGCGCGGTGCGCAGCCTCAGCGAACAAGTGGCGCTGGAAACCCGTACACGTGCGCTGAACCCGAAATGGTATGAACCGTTGCTGGCCCATGGCTATGAGGGGGTGCGACAGATCGAGGCGCAGGTCACCAATACACTCGGGTGGTCCGCGACCACTGGCCAGGTGGCGCCCTGGGTATATCAACGCCTGACCGAGACATTCATGCTTGACCCGGAAATGCGCGCGCGTCTGGCACGGCTCAACCCTACCGCTTCGTCGCGCATTGCAAGCCGGCTGATCGAGGCCAGTAACCGCAGCTACTGGGCGCCGGATGCCGAGACTCTCGATGCCCTCCGTGAAGCGGGGGACGAATTGGAAGACAGACTGGAAGGAATTGGCGTGGGAGACACAGTATGACGGTGGAAACCCGACCGGTTCCGGTCCGGCGCAACCTTATTTCGGGCGAAATCGGCCGCCCACAAACGATTGGCGATGGCGCGGGCAGCGTGCAGGTGCAAATGGAGGTCAGCGTGCCCGCCGGTGCGACCAAAATCTTCGCGGTTTATGGCAAGGGGGGTATCGGCAAAAGCACTACGTCTTCCAATCTCTCCGCCGCGTTCAGCCTGCTTGGCCGGCGGGTGCTGCAGATCGGCTGCGACCCGAAGCACGACTCGACATTCACCCTGACGAAGCAACTGGTGCCGACCGTCATCGACGTGCTGGAAGGCGTCAACTTCCACGCCGAGGAATTACAGGTCGACGATTTCGTCTATCGCGGCTTCAATGGCGTGATGTGCGTCGAGGCCGGTGGCCCACCCGCCGGTACCGGCTGTGGTGGCTATGTCGTCGGCCAGACTGTCAAGCTGCTCAAGGAACACCATCTGCTTGAAGACACCGATGTGGTGATTTTCGATGTGCTGGGTGATGTGGTTTGCGGCGGTTTTGCCGCCCCTCTCCAGCACGCGGCGCGGGCGCTGGTCGTGACCGCGAACGATTTCGACAGTATTTTCGCCATGAACCGCATTCTTGCCGCCATTCAGGCCAAATCCCGTAATTACGAGGTACGGCTCGGCGGGGTCATCGTCAACCGCAGTGACGCGATGGACCAGGTGGACAAATTCAACCAAGCAACCGGGCTCGCCTCGCTCGCGCATTTTCCTAACCTGGATTCGATCCGTCGCTCTCGTCTCAAGAAATGCACCGTATTCGAAATGGTGGATTCCGAAGGCCTCGACTCGGTGCGCCAGTCCTATCTCGATCTCGCGGCGAAACTTTGGGCCGGGGTTGATCCGCTGCCCGCGGTACCTTTGCGGGACCGGGATATTTTCGATCTTTTGGGGTTCGATTGATGTCCGCAAGTACTTTGGAGCAGCGCCGCACCGAGATCGAGGCATATTTCGACCGGACCGCCATGGCGGCCTGGGCGCGCCTGACGTCCACCGAAAAGCTCGGGCACATCCGCGCGACCGTCCGCGCCGGTCGGGACCGGATGCGGGAGTCCCTGCTCG
This sequence comes from Pseudomonadota bacterium, assembly GCA_021782435.1. Taxonomy (GTDB): domain Bacteria; phylum Pseudomonadota; class Alphaproteobacteria; order Acetobacterales; family Acetobacteraceae; genus JAJXVA01. The sequence goes on along the minus strand of JAJXVA010000020.1, from coordinate 11,856 downwards.
CCATGCTGCCCGATGCCCTCGATACCGCCCGCGTGCTCGATGCTGGCAGTGGCACCGGAGCGCTCGCGGTTGCCCTCGCCGATCGCGGCGCGGAAGTCACCGCTGCCGAGCATTCCCCGGCACTTTCTGCCCTGGCCCGGCAGAGGGCGGGTGGTATTCGTCGCGGTAATATTCGTTTTTTCGTCGGCGACATGAATGATCCCGCGACCGGCCGATTTACCCATGTCGTGGCCATGGATTCTCTGATCCATTATACGCCCGACGATCTGGTACGCATGCTTGCCGGTTTCGCCGTCCGAACCGATACGTCCATTCTGTTCACATTCGCCCCGCGCACCCGACTGCTCGCCATAATGCACCGCGTCGGCAAGTTGTTTCCCCGCTCCGATCGTTCTCCTGCGATCGAACCCGTGGCAGAGGCCCGACTGCGCCACCTGCTCGGCACCGATCCGCGGCTTGCCGGCTTCCGGGTGGCGCGCACTTTCCGGGTCGAGTCTGGCTTCTACATCTCCCAGGCGATGGAGTTGCTGCGGCAATGAAATCCTCGGTCGCCCGCCTCAATGCGCGTCTCGCGGGTAAATGGCAGGGTCTGTCCCTCGCCATGCTACCCTTCGCGGACGCCGCCAGCGACGCATTACCTCTGCCGCGACTGCTCCGCCTGTCGCTGTTTCAGGTGTCGGTTGGAATGGCGGCGGTGTTGCTCATCGGCACCCTCAACCGGGTCATGATCGTCGAATTGCACGTCCCTGCCTGGCTGGTCGCCGTCATGGTCAGCCTGCCGCTGATCGCGGCCCCGTTTCGCGCACTGGTCGGCTTCCGCTCCGATCACCATGCCTCGCTACTTGGCTGGCGCCGGGTTCCCTATCTGTGGTTCGGGGCGCTGCTGCAGTTCGGTGGCCTCGCCATCATGCCATTCGCGCTCATTCTTCTTTCGGGCGACAGTAACGCGCCACCCATTGCCGGACGCATTGCCGCGGCGCTCGCTTTCGTCATGGTTGGCGCCGGCCTGCACACCGTGCAGACGGTCGGCCTTGCGCTCGCCACAGATATCGCGCCGCCCAAAACCCGGCCACGCGTGGTGGCGCTGCTGTGCATGATGTTGCTCATCGGTATGGTACTCAGCGCCCTGATTTTTGGCCTTTTACTCCGTCATTTTTCCGAGATCCGGCTCATTCAGGTTGTCCAGGGGGCGGGCCTCGTCTCGCTCGCCATCAACGTCATGGCCTTGTGGCGGCAGGAACCGCGCGACCCGGTAGCCACCCACCCCGACCGCGAGCGGCCCGGTTTCGCCGAAGCCTGGGCGGATTTCTCGGCTGAGGGTCAGTCTGTACGGCGTCTGGTTGCCCTCGGGCTCGGCACCATTGCCTTCTCCATGCAGGATGTTCTGCTCGAACCCTATGGCGGGCAGGTGCTGCACCTGACCGTCGGGCAAACCACCGCGCTTACCGCCTGGCTTGCCTGCGGAGGGCTGGCCGGCTTCGGCCTGGGCGCGCGCAATCTCGGTCGTGGCGCGGATCCCTACCGGCTGGCCGGTTACGCCACACTGGTGGGGCTGCCCGCCTTCACCTCGGTGCTACTGGCCGCACCCATGCACTCGGTCGCGCTGTTCTGCCTCGGGGTTGGCCTCATCGGGTTTGGCGCCGGCCTGTTCGCCCACTGCACCTTGACCGCTGCCATGAATGGCGCGCGCCGCGGCCAGATCGGGCTTGCGCTCGGGCTATGGGGCGCGGTTCAGGCATCGGCGGCTGGGGTGGCGGTGGCAAGCGGCGGCCTGATGCGGGACGGGATCGGCGCGCTGGCGCTTGCCGGCCGGCTTGGCGCCGCGCTTCGCTCCACCGCAACCGGTTATGACTGCGTCTATGCCGTAGAAATTCTCTTGATGTTCGCAACGCTGGTCGCGGTCGGGCCCTTGGTGCGGAAACACGCCGAGGCTCTGACCGCGCCGTTACTACAAAAAAGACAACTGACTCATCCCGTTTGAAGGAGGCAATCGCTATGCACCAGGCAGGGGCCATTACCGCCCACATCGACGTCGCGCAGATGGCGCTGTACGCGTTTTGGATTTTCTTTGCAGGCCTGCTAGTCTACCTTCATCTCGAGGATAAGCGCGAAGGTTTTCCCATGGTGGATGACCGCGGGCAGCTTACCATGGGTTTCCCCCATCCGCCCAAGCCGAAATCCTTTCTCCTGCCGCACGGGGAAGTCGTGTTCGCGCCCCGATTTGAGCAGCCGGAGATGGTGCCGCATGGCGTGGCGGTGGCAGGCTTCGCCGGGGCGCCTCTGGTGCCAACCGGCAACCCACTATTGTCCTGCGTAGGGCCGGCCGCCTATGCCAACCGCAAGGATGAAGCGGAAGTCACTTACGATAGCGGCCTGCCCCTGGTGGCCCCCCTGCGCGCGGCGACTGAGATCACGCTTTCCGAGGAAGACCCCGACCCGCGTGGCATGGAGGTCATCGGCGCCGACGGCCATCTGGCCGGAGAGGTGACGGAATTGTGGGTGGACCGCTCGGAAAACATCTTCCGCTATCTGGAAATGAAACTCGCGGATGCCAGCCGCAGCGTGTTGGTGCCATTGCCGTTTGCACAGTTCATGCCGCGCCGACAAATCCGGGTCAATGCTATCACCGCGGCACAGTTCGCTGACGTGCCGGCCACGCGGCTTGCAGACAGCATTACCCTGCTCGAGGAGGACAAGATCAGCGCCTATTTCGGCGGTGGCACCCTGTTCGCCGAGGCCGCGCGCGCCGAGCCCGTGCTGTGAAGCACCGTCCTTCGGCCGCACATGAATTGCCACAGGACCTGCCCGCCGGCGAGCACGTCCTTTGGCAGGGCGGTCCAGCCTTCTGGCCGTTAGCGCGGTCGCTGCACATCCGTTGGTTGTTCGCTTATTTCGGCGCCTTGCTCGTCGTGGTCGCGGTGCAGCGGGCCTTGACCATGCCCGCAGCGCTGGCTTCGTCGCTGATCCGGTTCGGCGTGCTTTCGGGGGTGGTGATCGGCTTGCACGTCTTGTATTCGCTGATGGTCGCGCGCACCACTAGCTATACGCTGACCAACCGGCGCTTCGTGTTACAGGCTGGCATCGCGCTACCGGTCAGCGTCAATATTCCGTGGTCAAAAATAGAGACGGCCCAATTCGTGGCTCAACCCGATTCATCGGGGAATATCGTGATCGGCCTACACCCCGGCGAGCGGGTGAGCTACGTGTTGCTGTGGCCGCATGTCATTGGCGGTCGGATCGGGGCCAGACCCATGCTGCGCGCGGTCGCAAATGTGGCCCGCGTGGCCAAGCTGATGCGGCGCCAGCTGGAAGCCACCGAAATGGTCGAGGATGAACTCGCACCGCGCGCTGCGGCGGCGCCAGCGTCGCTATCAGCCGGTAGCCGCCTGGCGGCTGCGTGATGCCATCGGTGCGCGACGGAGCAGGGGCGTCGGTGCCGACATTTCCGAGATCGGTGCTGATCGGCGCCGGGTTGCTGATACTCGCGAGCCTGGCGCTGGCCGTGATCGGGCGCATGCGCCACGCGACCGAAATCCCCGCGCACGAAACCGCGCTGGTGGTCCGGGAACTGCGTTTCTCCGACATGGCGAATGGCGATGTGCGGGTGACGGATGCAACCACCGGGGCGGTGGTGAAAATCATCACTGGCCAGGCCGGATTTCTGCGCGGAACCATGCGCGGTCTGGCTCAGGCGCGCGAACACGATAATGCCGGTCCGACCACACCGTTCCGACTGACGCGATGGGCCGATGGCCGGCTGACGCTCGATGATCCGGTGACGCACCGGCACATCGAACTAGAAGCCTTTGGCCAGACCAACGAAGCCGCCTTTGCGGTGCTTTTGCCGCAAGTCATGGATACTGGGGAAAACCATGAGCCAACGCCTTGAAATCATCTGCGATGTCGACATCGAGCAGACCGCCGAAAGCTTTCACGCCTACGCCGTGCCGGATGGCATAGACATCCGGCCTGGCGATCGGGTCATCCTGCACGATCCGCCGCAGGTGGCGTTCGGGCAGCATGTGGTATGCCGCTGTCCCGCCACCGTGCTGCGCGCCGGGCCTATCGATCGGGCAATGACCCGGCTGACCTCGCTCCTCGAACTTACCGGGCTGTACGAAGTCGGCTTCGACGCGAAGGGAGCCTTCGTATGAACGCGCTCTCGCCCGCGCCGGTCGACGCGACCAATGCTAGCACTGCCACCGCGCTGCAGAACACGCTGCTGACGCCACGTTTTTATACCACCGATTTTCCGGCCATGGATCGGATCGATGTCTCCGCCGTGCGGGGGGAATGGGATGCGCTGATCGCCGATCTCCGCGCCGACCGCAACCGCGGCCATTTCATTCGCGACGCAAGATTCGATTCGTTCGATGCCGCGGCGCTCCCGCCCGAACTGCGCGCCGAGCTGCTGGAATTCCTGATCAGCTCGGTCACGGCGGAATTCTCCGGCTGCGTCCTCTACGCCGAAATCAAGAAGCGCATCAAAAATCCGGACGCGCGCGATATTTTCGCCCTCATGGCGCGCGACGAGGCACGGCATGCCGGCTTCATCAACGACACGTTGAAGGATTTTGGCGTCGGGGTCGATCTCGGCTTTCTGACAAAAGCCAAGAAATATACCTACTTCCAACCCAAATTCATTTTCTACGCGACGTACTTGTCTGAAAAAATCGGCTATGCCCGTTACATCACGATCTACCGGCATCTGCAGCGTAACCCTCAGAACATGATCCACCCGATTTTCAACTGGTTCGAAAACTGGTGCAACGACGAGTTCCGCCATGGCGAGGCCTTCGCCCTGCTGATGCGCTCCGATCCGAAAATACTCTCCGGCATCAACAAGCTCTGGATCCGATTCTTTGTTCTCGCGGTATTCGCCACCATGTATGTGCGCGACCATGCGCGCCCGGTGTTCCACGCCGCCCTCGGCATCGACCCCACCGATTACGACCGCCGGGTGCTGGCGCTCACCAGCCTGATCAGCCGGCAGGTCTTTCCGCTCACGCTCGATCTCGACCACCCGCGCATGGTGCGCGGGTTCGACCGCCTGTTCCAAATCACCACGCGTATGGACAAGGCGCGCGCGCGTGGCGGTTTCGGCGGCAAGATCGCCATGCTCGGCCTGCGGGCTCAGGCCGCCGTGACCTTCCTCGGCATGTATCTGGTGCCGGTGAAGCCGAACGCCTTGCCCGCGTCCGCCCGGCTAGAGCCCGTGTGGTAAGCCGTCCATGGCGCCACTCGGCTGGGTCATAGTCTACGCGGTTGGTTTGTGGTGGGTAGCCACCGGCATCATTCTGCTGCTGAACCACCTGCCCTCCCGTACCTTCCGCCTCAGTTTGAGCGCCGCGACCGTTCTGCTTGGCGTGTCCCTGCTCGGCGTTGGGATCGCCGCAAGGCGGCCCGGCATCACCGCCGCTTATCTCGGGTTCACTTGCGCCCTTCTGGCCTGGGGCTGGCAGGAAATGACCTTTTTCATGGGGCTGATCACCGGCCCGCGTCGTGTGGCCGACCAACAGGCGCGCGGCTGGCACCGCTTCTGGCAGGCCATCGAAACCTTGCTTTACCACGAGGCGGCCATTGCCACGGTCGGACTCGTGATCGTGGCACTCTCCGCTGGCCGGCCCAACCAGGTGGCCTGCTGGACCTATCTTTCGCTTTGGGCGATGCGGATCAGCGCCAAGCTGAATGTGTATCTCGGTGTACGCAACCTGAATGAAAACTGGGTGCCGCGCCGCTTGGCGTACCTCAAGGCGTATATGGTAAAACGGCGCATGAACCCGCTGCTGCCGGTTTCGGTCACGCTCGGAACCATTGCCGCCACCGTGTTCATCGGCCGCGCGCTGGTTCCCCACGCCAGCCGCATCGGCATGGTCACCAACGGGTTCGTTGGCGTCATTCTGGCCCTGGGCGTGGTCGAGCATCTGTTCATGGTTCTTCCGCTCGATCTCGCGCGGGTGTGGGGCGGCTTCGCGCCAAGCTGCCCTGTCGCCAAGGACCTCCCGCCCATCACCACCTGCCCACATATGTCGGGCGCCTTGCCATTGCTGCCACCGGCCCTGGAACGGAGCTAGACCCTGATGGACTACCAGAATTTCTTTGGCACTCAGATCGACAGCCTGCGCGAAGAAGGGCGTTACCGCGTCTTCATCGACCTCGAGCGTCAGCGCGGCCGCTTCCCCGTCGCCACCCGGGCCGGCCAAGCCAACCGCGCCGTCACCGTCTGGTGCTCGAACGATTATCTCGGCATGGGTCAGCATCCCGCGGTGCTCGCCGCCATGCATCAGGCGATCGACCAGTGCGGAGCAGGGGCGGGGGGCACGCGCAACATTGCCGGCTCCAGCCATTTTCATGTGGCCCTGGAGCGGGAACTGGCTGATCTGCACCATACCGAAAGCGCGCTTCTGTTCACCTCGGGCTATGTGTCCAACTGGGCCAGCCTGACCACACTTGCCTCGCGCATTCCGGGCTGCGTGGTGTTCTCGGATGCCGGCAACCATGCCTCGATGATCGAGGGTATCCGCCATTCCCGCGCCATCACCCGCATTTTCAAGCACAACGACCCCGAGGATCTCGATCGGCTGATGGCGGAATACCCGCTGGAAACCCCGAAAATGGTGGTGTTCGAATCCATCTATTCGATGGAGGGAGATATCGCGCCGGTCCGTGAAATCTGCGACGTCGCCGACAAGCACAACGCCATGACCTACCTCGATGAGGTGCATGCGGTCGGCCTCTATGGCCCGCGCGGCGGCGGCATCGCGGAGCGTGAAGGCATCATGCACCGCATCACGGTGATCGAGGCGACGCTGGCCAAGGGGTATGGCATCATCGGCGGCTATATCGCCGGCAGCGCCGCGATGTGCGATTTCGTGCGCAGCTTCGCCTCCGGCTTCATCTTCACGACCGCGTTGCCGCCCGCCATCGCCGCCGGCGCCATCGCCTCCATCCGCCACCTGAAAACGAGCCAGGCGGAGCGCGACCTGCACCAACGCCGCGTTGCCCAACTTCGCGCCGCGCTGGATGAAGTTGGTGTGCCGCATCGCATGAGCGACGGGCATATCGTCCCCGTGATGGTGGGTGACCCGGATATCTGCAAGAAAATCAGCGATATGCTGCTGGATGACTACGCCATCTACCTCCAACCCATCAACTACCCCACCGTCCCCCGCGGCACCGAACGCCTGCGCATCACGCCTTCACCGATGCACAGCGAGGCCGACATCGCCCACCTCGTCCAGTCCCTCGCCACCGTCTGGCAACGCTTCAACCTGAAACGGGCCGCATAAGGCCCACCCCCGGGGCCGCAGGGCCCCGGCTGCCTACCCGAAAAGCAAGCAAGAATGTTCTTTTTGTGAACAAAAAGAACCAAAAATACTTCGAAACTCAGAAGCATGGGCGGCCAGGCACGGCGCTATCGACGCTGTGATCCGGAATCGCCGACGCCCACTGGTTACGGTACTACCTCGTAGATTGTGCCACAAGAACCGCAGAGGCCGCCGTAAATGGTGGTGCCGATGACGGTGCCGGTTTTGCTGACGATCGGCTGCCCGGCTGGGCCATTACCCTCGGTATCGTTGAATTCGATGCCGGCGACTACCTTACTATTTTTGATACGCAACAGATTGCCCTCCTGGCCATAGCTATTCGGTCCATCGGTCAGCAACAGGCTGCCATCAGGCGCGAGGGTTGGCCCCGGATACTGCGACCCCGAATTATAGACCCGAAGCTCGATCACCGACGTAAACCCGCTTGGGCTGAGCGCGAACACATCATTCCCGTTCAGATTAATCGTGGTCCCGAAAACCGTTGGCCCAGGGCCGATGCTGCCGAGTAACGGTTCGCTGCTGTTGCCTGTGAAAGTGTGCAACACGGAAAACTTATTACTCGAAGGTGTGTAGGCGAATATGACGCCGCATCCCGTTGACGCCCCGCACACCGAATTCGTACCCCCCTGAAACGTACTGCCCACTAGCATACCGGTGGGCGACATCAGCAGGCTGGTCGGACTGCCACCGTCGGCGCCGCCGGTAAATTCGTGCAGGATGGTGTAGGTGCCATCCGGCGTGATGGCGAACAGCACACCCTGATTATTGGAGCCGCCCAAAGGGGCGATGCCATAAAGCGTGCCATCGGTGCCAAGCTGCGGCGTGCCGGTCGGATATAGACCATCAGGGCCGCTGAACTGGTGCAGCAGGGTAAAGCCGCTTCCGTCGGTATGAACCGAAAAAATCACCCCGTCATTGGACGCGCCACCGCTGCTGGTATTGCCGTAAAGCGTCGTTCCGCTCAAAAACAGCGTGTGTCCTGGGCCGTATCCATCGGGTCCGTTGAAAGAAACCAGAGTCTTGAGGCCGCCGGCTCGGGTAAAGCTATAGACTGTGCCGCACCCCTCAAAGCACGCGGGATTCCCACCTGACCCAGTGGCTCCATAAAGAACGCCTGCAGCATCCTGCACCACACCACCGTACGGAGTGGCACCGTCCGTACCGCCGGTGAATTGATAGAGCGTGATCAATTTCTCGGCGTGGGCTTCGGCTGCCATGGCCAGCAAACTCAGTGCCGCAACAGCCAAGCTGCAAAACAGCAGGTGGAAGGCGGTTTTGAAGTCCATGTTTTCTCTCATTCGCAACACTGTCGAAGTTGGCGAGGCTTTCATGGCGCGGCCGGGACAAACAGGATGTTGGGGCTGAGCAGATAGTTGGGATCGGACCCGATTTGCATTGCCATCGACGAAGGAGACATGGCCGAGGCCGGAGGATAGAGATAGCCCCGCTCGGTGATCTTGACAGGATCTGCTGAAGGTATGGCGATATTCACTGTATAAGATTGACTGCATGGGGTGCCAGGCAGACCTGATCCGGGTATTACGCACGGGGCGCTGCTGGTCTGGTTGAACACAACCACATAAAGATTCGGCAGATCGTCCGTAAATTGCTGGCTCGGCGAGGCAATCCCCATGTCGCTGAGTATTTTGGCGGCCGAACCTTCGAGCTTACCTTGGGCAAACCCCGTCGCCAGCAGGTTCGTCTGTGTCTGATCGGCAAGGCCGATATTCTCGCCGGTGTTTCCGGCATTCAATTTATCGTCGGCGAGGCTGAGGCCGGTATAGACGGCGTTGTTGGCCGGGGTGGCGGTGGTGGTGTCGCTGGGGCTTGCGGAATGCAGCACGCCGACCCCGATGATCGGCAGGCCCGCGACCAGATTGACCACGCCATTCGGGGGTGGATACGAGCGATAGGAATCGGTATCGGGGGAAGCGCCGGCACAGGGTTTTCCCGATATCAGGCAGCCAAAGCCCTGCGCCGCCGGGGGAGAGCCTGCGGTTGCCATGGTGTAGCTGGTAGAGACGTTGGCCTGCATCCAGCCCTCGATCAGCGATGTCAGGGTGGCGAGGTCCGCGCCGACCGTGGCGCCCGCCGGACATTTGCTCGGCGTGCCGGAATACCCCGACTCGTCGGTGTTGCAGGCCCGCGTGGTGATGGTCGGGGTGGCGATGGCGGAAACGCCGCGCGAGGGGTCGGTGACGCGGAAAGTAAGAATATTCGACCCGATGGCGTTTTGCCAGGCAAGGGAGGCAGTACCCGCACCGCCGCCATCCTGCGGGATGGTGTAGCGCAGCACGGTCGCGAAAATGTCCGGGTTATAGGTGCTTTGCGGCGGCGAATATTGGGTGGCGGGATCGATATACAGCAGCGAGGATGCGGCATCGGCGCTGGTCGCCATGCCTTCCTCGAACAGAAGGCTGGTGTTGTAGCCCAGCGTGGCGCCGAATACCGATACGATATGGGCGTATAGACCGGCGTTGGGGGTGGTTACGACGGAGATGGCGCACTGGCTGGTGCAGCTTGGCGTGCCGCTGAAGGAAAACCCCGCCTGCCGGTTGACCAGCGCGTTGTTGATGGCGTTGTTGAGGAAGCCGAACACGTCATAACCGCAGTCGGCGGTTTCGCTGTGGGTGATGGTATTTGGCGCGGTACCGGTTGTGAAGGGTGCGCCTGGGGTGCAGCCCCCGCCCGTGCCATAGCCCGCGGGATAATTGCTCGCGTCGTACCATCGCGGGTCCCGCTCGACCATGTAGCTTTCCTGAGAGAAATACGCGGCCAGCGGCGGCAGGGTGATGATGGTGATCAGCGCCTCATTGGCATGAAGTTCGTAAAAGGTATTGACCGAGGCGTTGCCGGTCGGGTGGAAGCCGGAGAGGTAGGATGGCAGGGAGATGCCGCCCAGCGGCACGTCCAGCACATAATACGGCGTCGATTTGTTGTTGCCAAAGCAACTGCCGAAGGCGCTGACATAGGCGGGGCACCCGCCAAAGGGCACGGCCACGCCCTGCGAAACCGTATCGCCGTCGGTGTTATGCAAATACTGAATGAGGTTCAGGAACGGCGCTTGTGGATTGCTCTGCGCCCACGCCCCCCCCCCGTAAAGCATCGGCAGCACGGCGAGGAGGCCGAGCGCCCAGAGACGAAACCCAGTTACCGACGAGTAGTGCCGCGACATCGTTCAGTCCCCAGACCAATTTCTGGCTACCGCATTTCAGCCAAGATGGCCAGAAAAAACTGAGATCACGCTCCGTCGCGGTTGGGAAGTAAGGATGTTCTTTTTGTGAACAAAAAGAACCAAAAAAAAACTTCAATACTTGATGGTGGCAGCCGCTCTGACCGCAGAAACTCCGAATATGAAGTCTTTTTGCTTCTTTTTCTTCAGAAAAAGAAGAGTTTTACCTGCCTGCAACGCCTGACGGGGGGGTTAGTCCCCCGCCGCCAGGCGCATGTCGGCGAAGCTCAGTGCCGGCAGTGGGGCCGGCAGTATGCCCGGATTGGTGGCCGTGTCCTGCCGGGCGGCGAGCACCGAGACGGTGACGCTGGCCAGATAAGGCAGGGATTGGACGAACAGCACCGCGCACCAGAGGCGGGATTCCGGGGTGGCCCAGGCGTGGCTGATGCCGACCCCGAGCAGCGCCGCCCAGGACAAAGCGAGCAAGGTCAGTTCCTGCCGGGCCATGACCAGGCCCTGCACCAGGGCCGGGGCATTGGCCATTTTCGGGGTGCGCAGGAAGGGGGCGGTTTTGACGACCAGGCCTTTCCAGACCGCGAGCCCGATGCCGTGGCTCAGCGCCAGGCCGGCCAGCGCGGCGAGCCCACGGTCCTGCATCGAGCAGCGCACCCGTGCCGCGTAGAGGGCGAGGATTTGCGCGACCTTGAAGACGAACAACCCGATCGAGGGCAGCATGAAGAGGCAGACCGGAAATTCGAAGGTGCGGGGAAAGGCGGTGAGCAGCGCCGACCAGACGAGGCCGAGGGCGAGGAAGCCGAGGCCCAGCGCATCGCCCACCCAAGGCAGCCAGCCGGTGACGAAATGCCATTTCTGGCCGAGGGTGAGGCGCTGGTCGAACGGGTTGAGCAGCGCGCCCATGTTGCGGCGGAAAATCTGCATGGCGCCATAGGCCCAGCGGAAACGCTGCTTGCGGAAGGCGGCGAAATCGTCCGGCATGACGCCGCGGCCGAAGCTCTGGTCGGAATAGACCGAATGCCAGCCCGCTTTGAAGAGGTCGAGGCCGAGCGCCGCATCCTCGCAGATGGTGTAGTCGGGCCAGCCGCCATTGGCTTCGAGCGCGGTGCGGCGCACGAGTGTCATGGTGCCGTGCTGGATGATGGCGTTGCGCTCGTTGCGGGTGACCATGCCGAGCTTGAAGAACCCGGCATATTCCCAGAACATGGCGCGCTTGAAAAAGCTGCCGTCATTGTCCCGGTAATCCTGCGGGGATTGCACGAAACCGACCTTGGCATCGGTGAAATGGGGCACCATGCAGCGCAGCCAGTCGGGGCTGACGATATAGTCGCTGTCGAGCAC
>JAJXVA010000196.1 GCA_021782435.1 Pseudomonadota bacterium | reverse complement strand
ATGAGCGTCATGACCATCTCTGTGGCCTTGTTCCTCGTTCCGGCTCTCTTGCCTCGTGGATTGCCGGACGTGCCAGGCTTCCAGGCGGTCGTCGGTGGTTTCCGTTTCGTCGTCATCGTGGTGTTCTCCAGCAATGTGAAAGGGCTGTGCTAAAGCAGACAGGGTTGCCCAGAATCGCCGCCAGTCGATTCCTGAGCGGCGGATAGGCCATCATTCCCAGCGTCAGGAGAAAACGCAGCCACGGGCCGGGATTCGTGCCCGGTGGCCTCCTGCCGCATCAGGTCTTCAGTGACGAGGCGCAGCGGGTCGCCGGGTTGGGTGTGCGCCCGCACCAGCGACGCCATGATCACGAGGCGGTCGCGCAGGCGGGTGGTCGCCCTCGCCACGTCGCCGACAGGCACGAGACCGGCATAGTCGCCCAGCAAGGGGAAGTGTGACGGGTGCAGGCGCACAGTGACGCGCTCATCGCAGCTCCAGCACAGCCCTTGCTCCAGCAGCAGGTCGCCATCGTCGCAGGTGGTGATTTCGAGTTCGTAAAGCTTTTCGTCAGCGGGTTGCTTGTCCATTGTCTTGGTCTCCGTCGGTGGGTGTCAGTGGTGGCGCGATGCTCGGGCCGGTATGCGGGTGGTCGGGGTCAGCGGTACCTGGTAGCAGTTCCACCCAGCAAGCCCAGCCGCTTCGAGACGGGCGAGGTCGGCGAGCATCCAGGCGGGTGCCGTGCCGGTCGGAGGTGCAGCAGGTGGTGCAGAAACACCTCGTATTGGTACTACTTCAATAAGTCCCTTTTTGTCCCCCGGTGTAGGGGACATTTTCGGGCTGTGGTTCGGCATCAAAGGGACATTTTGGGCACTATCTGGGGGACATTTTCGGCACCCAGTTTTTTCGCCTTCGGGTGCCGTCCAGGACCGCCACGCGTCGAGCTTGAAATGGTCGGCATGGATACCTGCGCGGGCTTTGACCGGCAGCCAGGTCAGTGCGTAACGATTGCATTGACCTTGAACCTTGCCGCCCTTCCGCGTCATGGCGACGAGCTGGTGCGCCAGCAGGTCAGCGAGCGCGCGCCGAAGCGTTTTCCGCTCGATGCCGTTTTCACAGCCCTGTGCCTCCGACAGTTGAATGTGGCCGTTTTTTCCCTTTTCGAGGTTGCGACAGAGCAGCAGCAACACGGCCCGCGCGGAAAATGACAGGTCGGCGAATGCAGGCGAATCAATCACGCGCTTTTCGATGGCAGCAATGGGGTGCATCTTCGTCGGCTTGTCGGCCCTTCGCTGGCGTTGGCGTTCGCCCTGGTCAATTCCCATACCGTGCCTCAAACAGTGACTCTTGGCGGGGATCGGCGAGCCGGATCTGATTTCGTCGAGCGGCTATTAGCCGACACTTGCCGACCTCTTGGCGCTGGTCGGCGCGGGCCTGTGCGACTGACTCGATCCACGCGGCAGCGCCGCGGTCGAAGGCAGCAGCGATAGTTGCCTCGCCGAGCCAATAGCAGGTGACCCAGGCTATCCGACCGTCGCATGTTCCGGCGGCCATGTCGCGGCGCTGGATCGTCCAATCGTATTGACGATCCAGGCGATAAACGACATCACTGAGTCGCGTTGTCGATGCCCCAGTGACAGCATCCAGTCCAGTCAGTTGCTTGCCCCGCAGCATGGCGGCCAGCACTGCACTGGTGACGGTGGCAGGACGGCGCGGGAATGATCCTGCTGTAAGATGGCGCTTGTCTAGGGCGGCCTCGGGCGAATCTTGCTCGGGGCCGTTGCTCATTTTGCACCCCCGGTCAGAGCGGCTTTACGGGCTGCCACGCGGGCGGCCAGCCAACGAGATACTTCCGACTGGAGCCAGCCCACGGCTCGCGCACCAAGTGGGCACGGTGCCGGGAACTCTCCCTTTTGGACAAGCTGGTAGATCGCGCTTCGACGATAGCCGACCTGTTCCATTACCTCGGGCAGACGCATAAAGCGGTCAGGCATTTCAGTTTTCATCGTTTCCATTTTTCATTTCCTATGGGCGAAAAAAAACCCGCCGAAGCGGGTCAACGAAAAAAGGGGCGATCACCGTTTATCTGGCAATCGCCCCTCGGGGCACCCGTGTGGTACGGGCGTAAAAAAACCCGCGACCGGTTACGGTGGCGGGTGGTGTTTCTTCAGGGCGAACGATCCCCGAGCAGGTGAAAGCTTATACCGAACGTACTTAGCTGTCCATTTGTGTGCTTACGCATGCCGATGCAATGTGTGAGGCGGGCGTAAAAAAGCCCAGCAATCGCTAGGCTAGTGTTCTTCGAGGGCGACCGATCCCAGAAGCGAGCGGTAGTGGGAGAATCTCGTATTCCGCATCACGGTGCGGCTTTATCCCTCTACAAGCATGTTCGCATGGCGCCTGCTAACATGTCAAGTCCATTGCGCTACATCGCCTGCCGTTTCCGTTCGCACCCGATTCTCGATCCGCTGGGCAAGTTCATCAGCCATCGCCGCGACTTTACGCATCGTGCTGGCCTCTGCCGTCGGCCCGGTCTTTCCTACTTCGGCCCAGCCCGCCAAGGGTCGCGGGTTTTCAGGGATCAGCCTAGGCGCGGCTAAATCGGTCAGATCATCGTGCGCTTGCGCCGTGCAGCGGTATCACGTCCGCGCCGGCCTTGAGCTTGTCCAGGTAGTCGGCCCATTGCTGCATCATCGCCTTCCGCTCGGGCAGGTGCGACGTGCGGTTATAGGCGCGTCCGTTCGCGTCTCGCACGGCATGGGCTAGCTGGTGCTCGATCAGGTCAGGACGTACCCCCAGCACCTCGTCTAGGATCGTCCGCGCCATCGCCCGGAAGCCATGACCGCTCATCTGGTCGGCAGGGATGCCCATGCGCCGCATTGCCGCCAGGATCGCGTTATCGCTCATCGGTCGGCCATTGGTGCGCGCCCCAGGGAAGACATAGCGCCCGGTGCCGGTGAGGGCGTGAAGCTCGCGCAGGATCGCCACCGCTTGAGTCGCCAGGGGCACGATATGGTCGGAGTCCGTCTTGGTTACGTGATAGCGCCATTCCGCTGCGTCAAGGTCAATGTCCGCCCATTCGGCCTTGCGAAGCTCGCCGGGGCGAACGAAGACATAGGGGGCGAGGCGCATCGCGCAGGCGACGGTAAAAGTACCCCCGTAGCCGTCCAGTGTCCGCAGTAACTCGCCCACCAGCTTGGGATCAGTTACCGCCGCGAAGTGTTCGCCGTCGGTCGGGGGTAGAGCGCCGCGCAGATCAGCGGAAGGGTCGCGCTCGGCCCGTCCGGTCGCCACCGCATAGCGGAATACCTGCCCGCAGTTGCCTAGCGCCCGGTGCGCGGTTTCCAGCGCCCCCCGGCTTTCGATCCGGCGCAGCACGGCCAGCAGTTCCGGCGCGGTCACCTCGGCAATAGGCCGGCCCCCTATCCAGGGGAATATGTCGCGCTCGAATCGGCGGATGATGCGGTCGCCGTGGTGCTCGGCCCAATTCGGGGAAAACTTGGCGTACCACTCGCGGGCGATCACCTCGAAGCTGTTCGCCGCTCGATCCTGCCTTGCCGCCTTGATCGCCTTCCGGTGTTCGCCGGGGTCGATGCCATCAGCGAGCAGCTTGCGGGCCTCGTCGCGCTTCTCTCGGGCCTTGGCAAGGGGTACGTCGGGGTACGCGCCAAAGGAAAGCAACTTCTCTTTGGAGTCGAAGCGGTACTTCATCCGCCACAACTTGCCACCGGCAGGGGTCACGAGCAGGAAAAGTCCTTTTTCGTCGCCCAGCTTGTATGGGCCGGCAACGGTTTCATAGACCGGCTTCCCGCTCTTGTCTTTGCCTACGGGCTTTTCGCAGGGCTTGGCTGTTTTGACCGCGGTATCGGTGAGGGCCATTTGGGGGTATCGCTTTCTCTCGTGGCTGGGGTACCCCTGAATCGTACCCCCACAATACCCCGGATTGCAATAGCCTTTACCGGCCTGCTTTGGACGTGAAAAAGGCCGGAAGCCTTGATTTTACTGGGCTTACCGGCCTTCTTTGGACTGCATAAAACAATGTCTTGGTGGAGGCGGCGGGAATCGAACCCGCGTCCGCAAGTTCTCTACAGGCAGTACTACATACTTAGCCTCGTCATTTGATTTGACCGGTACTCCGCCGCCGGGCAGGCTGAGCACAAGCGATCCGCT
>JAJXVA010000195.1 GCA_021782435.1 Pseudomonadota bacterium | reverse complement strand
CTGCCGCTGGCGCAGGGGGTGAGTTTCGATATCGATTGAGGCGGCGCGCGGCCCTTCGTGAGCGGGGCCGCCGTTCGGCTTCGGGCCTCGGGCCGGGTTTGGTGTGACATTCCGTTTCAGGGTAGGGAAGGAAACCTTACGGAGGGGAATGGAGTTGCCGGACGTGGTCAGTGAAGCTGGTGTGCCGATACGGGTGCTGCACGGCGTGAAACCGGCCGGAATTGGCCGGATACTGGCGCTGAAGCTGGACCATCTGGGCGATTTCCTGATTGGCGTGCCGGCGCTGCGGGCGCTGCGCGCGACGTTTCCGGCGGCGCATGTGACGCTGGTGTGTGGCCCCTGGAACCGCGAGCGGGCGGAAAGTTCGGGGCTGTGCGACCGGGTGGTGACCTACACGTTTTTTCCCCGCAACGCGCGCGACTGGGATGGCAGGCCGGCGGCGCCGGTTGCCGAGTTTCTGGCCGCGACCGAGGGAGCCTATGACCTCGCGATCGATCTGCGGGTGGACGAGGATACGCGGTTTCTGCTGGCCGAGGTGCGGGCGCGGCACCGGGCTGGCATCGGCGCGCGCGAGCGCCAGCCGTATCTGGATATTCTGCTGCCGCAGGAACATGCGAGCCGTGACCAGCCGCCGCCGAGTGCGCAATGCCTGGTGGAGGTGGGGGCGGGTGGGTTTGCGACGACCGCGCTGAAGCCGCGCCCCGGCATGCTGGTGGGGGATTTCCGGCCGACCAACACGGTGCTGGCGCACACCAGGCTGGCTTTGCCGGCCGGGCATTTGCGGGCCGGGTTCGATTGCGGCGTGCGCGGCCGCGGCTTCGGGCTGCGGCATGTGGGGCTGGTGTTCGAGGTGGTGAGCGCGCCTGGCCCGCCGCGCCGGCTGCGCTTCCTGGGGCGGGAGATCAGCCGGATCGCGGCGGGAACGGTATGGCTCGAGTTTGATAATCCGACCGAGAATGCGGCGCACGAATTCCGGGTGTTGGCGGAGAACCGGCCGTTTTTTGGCGAGTTCCGGCTGCGTGGGATGACGATCGAGCGGTTGGAGGACGGACCGCAGGCGCGGCTGAAGCGCGCGGAGCTGCATATCGGCGAGAAATTGTCGTTGCTGGTGGCGCTGACCGGGCTGCGTCTGCGGCCCGACGCGCCGCCTAGCGCGCTTGCGCCGGAGCCGGAGGCCGACGCGCCGATCGTGCTGGCGCCATACAGCAACTCGTCGCTGCGGGACTGGCCGGAGCCGTATTATGGGGCGCTGGTGGCGCGCCTGCTGCGTGAGACGCGGGCGGGTGTGGTGGTGATTGGCGCGCCGGAGCAGGCGCCGCAGGTGGCGGCGTTGCTGGCGCCGTTTGCGGGCGAGGCGCGGGTGGTCAACCTGGCCGGCACCCTGCCATGGGCGGAGTTGCCGGCGCTGCTGCGATCGGCGCGGCTGGTGGTGAGCAACAATTCCGGTATCGCGCACCTGGCGGCGGAGCTGGGGGCGCCGCTGCTGGCGCTGTATTCGGCCAGCCACCAGGTCGAGGAATGGGGACCGCGCGGGGCGAATACGACGGTGCTGGTGGCGGATTTGCCGTGCGCGCCCTGTGGCCACGACCAGTTGGTGGCGTGCCCGCATGACCATGCGTGCCTGCGCGGGATGACGCCGGAGGTGGTAATGGGACAGATCGCGGCAAGGCTTGGGCTGACACTTTCGGGCAATAATACAGCTGGCGATGTGAGTTTGACTTGACATTTCTTTGCCGCGTCTTAGCATGGGGATGGGGTATTCTCAGGCAGACAGGGATTAGCGGCGAGACATGACGGAAAAAACCGGAGACCGTGACGTTCTGGCGCTGACGGCGCAGATCGTTTCCGCGCATGTTGGAAATAATGCGGTGGCTGCCACGGCGTTGCCTGAGTTGATCAGCAGCGTGTTTCACGCGTTGAGCCAGGTGGGAGATGGCACCGCGAAGGCGCCGCGCCCGGAACCGGCGGTGCCGATCAAGAAATCGGTGTTTCCGGATTACCTGGTTTGTCTGGAAGACGGCAAGAAGCTGAAAATGCTGAAGCGGCACCTGATGACCAGCTACGGCATGACGGCCGAGGAATATCGGGCGCGGTGGGACCTGCCGGAAAATTACCCGATGGTTGCGCCCAATTACGCGCAGAGGCGCTCGACCCTGGCCAAGGCGATAGGGTTGGGGCGCAAACCCGCGACCGAGGCGGCGGAAGAGGCGGAGATCGTGGCCGAGATCGAGGTTGAGGCCAAGCCGCCGGCCAAGCGCGGCCGTAAGCCCAAGGAATAACTGCCATGGCGCCTGGCGAGGCAGCCGGGTTGCTGCCGGCCGGGGCGTCGGCGGGCGCGGGTGGGGCTGGTGGCGCCGCGTGCGGGCCGGGCAGGGATACACCCGCTTGGGATTTGCCCGCTTGGGATTTGCCCGCTTGGGATTTGCCCGCTTGGGATTTGCCCGCTTGGAATTTTTCGGATCGGGATTTTCCGGGCCTGCTGGCCGGGGCGGAAGCGGGGCCGCTGTTCTGGCCCGCCGCCCGCCCCGACCAGGAAAGCGCGTGGTACGGCCACGTGCCATTCGCGCATTGGCTGGTGTCCGCGCTACGGCCCGCCCTCGTGGTGGAACTCGGGACCCATAACGGGGTTTCGTTTCTGGCCTTCGCCGAGGCGGCGCGCCGCCTCAGCGGGCACACGCGCTGCATCGCGGTCGATTTGTGGCGGGGCGACGCGCATGCCGGGTTCTACGACGATACGGTGCATGACGGGCTTGCCGCGGTGGTTGCCGATCGCTACCGGGATATCGCCGAGCTTTGGCGCATGCGCTTCGACCAGGCGGTGGCGCAGGTGGCCGATGGCAGTATCGACCTGCTGCACATTGATGGCCGGCACCGCTACGAGGATGTGCGCGAGGATTTTCTGAGCTGGCGGCCGAAACTTTCGCGCCGCGCCGTGGTGCTGCTGCACGATACCGAGGAGCGGCGCGAGGATTTCGGGGTGTGGCGGTTCTGGGCGGAAATTCGCGACCGGGTGCCGCATTTCGGCTTTACCCATGCGCACGGGCTGGGTGTGCTGGCGATGGGCGCGGAGGTGCCGGACGCGGTGGCGCGGCTGGCGGCCTGCGCCTCGCATGACGTGGCGGAGACGCTGCGCGCGCGCTTTGCCGCGCTGGGGGCGCGGCACGAGGCCGAACAGGCATGGCACGCGAGCGCGCGTGACAATGCGGTGCTGCGCGCCCACATCGCCCGGTTGCAGGCGCATATCGAGGCGCTGGCCGGCTATGCCGCCGGGTTGGAACGCGCCCTGGCGGAGCCGCCAGCCTCCGGGCGCTGAATGCGGCGACGGCGATATTCGGGGCGGGCCGGCCCTGGCGCGGGTGGGCGGGCGCCTTTGCCCTGGCTGTGGCTGCTGCTGTTTCCGCTATGGCTGCATTGGCCGCACCTGAGCGGCATGCTTTCCGAGAACCCGGCGCTGTTTACCGCCGACCTGCTGGCCCCGGGCGTGCCCCATGCCGGAATTCTGCTGGGCCAGCCGGGATTTATTGATGGAAATGCCGGTGTGACCTTGCAGAGCCTGGGCGGGCTGGCCGCGCGGGACTGGCTGGCGGGGCATGTGCCGTGGTGGAACCCCGATACCGGGTTGGGCCTGCCACTGGCGGCGGAATGGCAGAATGGCGCGTTTTTTCTGCCCTTCGTGCTGCTGCTGACGGCTGGCAGCGGAATCGTATGGCTGAAGATTTCGCTCCAGATATTGGCCGGGCTGGCGACGCGCGGCCTGCTGGCGGAACTGGGCCTGGCGCCGGTGGTGAGCCTTGGCCTGGCGCTGGCCTTCGAGGCGAATGGCAGCTTCGCCTGGGTCGGGCACGGGCCGATGCTGCCGGTGGCGTTCCTGCCGGTGCTGCTGTGGGGGGTGGAGCGCGCCCGCCACGACGCGGCCCGGGGGGCGGTGCTGGTGGGGCTCGGGGTCGGATTTTCGCTGCTGGCCGGTTTTCCGGAAGTTGCGTATCTGGACGGGTTGCTGGCGCTGGCGCTGGCGGTGACGCGGTGGGGGCAGGACGGGGCGGGATTGCGCTACCCCGCGGCGCTGGGGCTGGGGCTGGTGGCGGGATTGCTGCTGGCGGCGCCGCCGCTGCTGGCCTTCGCGCAGTTTCTGCCGCACGCCTTCATTGGCGGCCATGGGAATTTTGGTGCCGCGGTGCTGCCGCGAGGCAGCCGTCCGACGCTGTTTTTTCCC
>JAJXVA010000194.1 GCA_021782435.1 Pseudomonadota bacterium | reverse complement strand
CTGACCATGGTCGCCCGCGGCGGCGGCACGGTGCCGGTGGTGACGGACACCGAGGCGACCGACGCGGTGCTGGCGGCCACCGCCCGCCACGTCGCCGCCGGCACGGTGGTCTATGCCGACGAGCATGCCAGCTACGACGCGCTGCACGCCCACTACGAAATCTACCGCATCAATCACCGCTGGTCCTACGCCGAGGGCCACGTCTCGACCAACCAGGCCGAGAGCTTCCATTCCCGCATGCGCCGGGCGGAAATCGGCCAGTACCACCACATCAGCGGCCGGTACCTGCTGCGCTATTCCCACGAGATGGCCTATCGGTCGGATCGGCGCCGGGTGCCCAACGGTGCGGTGTTCGGCGAGGTGGCGGGGATGTCGATCCCTCACCCGATATCGCGGCAGTGGAAGGGTTATTGGCAGAGGCGGGCGTAACCCGGACGGTGCGGTCTCTAATCTTCCAAAAATCGGTGGCGTTAGGCAAACGGCATGGTTCGGAAGCGTTGGCGGTTGCGGCCGGATGCAATATTGATCAACCGCCCGCGGGCGATCACCGTTAGCTCTCAATCCGACGGCCGTGCGGTCTATTAATTTGCGCATGCGATAGACCGCTTGCACCAACGGGAGATGTAGATATCCTACCTTGGTCATAGGGACCGTGGCGACCGAACGTCTACGGCAACTCGACTTATGGTGGGAGCAATGGAACAAACACGATCCGGCTACGACCTAATGATGGCACTCCATAGTCCGCAATTGCTGTACTATCTGCTCCTTTACGTCCTCGTCATTTTGATGAGGGCCATCCGTACATATCGCGGACAAAACAAAACCGATGCTGCCGCCTATGCTTTTTTTGGCCTGGAGATGGTGAACGTATCCGCCGGCGTTTTCATCATGCTTACAGAAACCGCCAACGATTTTATTGCACCGCTTGTTATGCTATATGTGATATTGATCATCATCGGGTTTTTTGTCGATGACGATGGGGTAAATAAGAAACTTAAAGTCATCCTCAATTTTGGCGTATCTATTGTTGTGCTGATTGTCACAGGTGTGGCATTTAGCAAATATAGCTATGAATTTGGAAATGGCGTAACGAATAAGGACATCAAATGGCACGTCGCAGTGCCGTATATAGATGCATCCTTGAATCGGACACTTTCCGTGAAAAATGATGTCCTTCGTTCATTTTATACTGTCGAGGTAACTGCGCCCTCCAGAAAGAAGGCGCTCATTGCCGCACGGGATTCGTTTTATGGGAATGGTGGGCCGCAGCCATTCGTTCCGAAATCGGATAAGTCAGAAATGTCGATGATATGGTTGAGCGACAACGCGGTTACCTCCCTATCCAGCTAAGGCAGGTACAGCAACCGGGATTGGCATGCGCCGCTGGCGGATAGCGCCGCCGGGATCGGCACCGGCGACGATCTGGCCGTAGGTGATGGTGACGCATTCGACGGCACGGCGGATGAGGTAGCGGTCGAGGCCCTCGGGAAGATTGCGCCGGTTGAAGCGGTAGGCCCACTCGCGGAGGTAGCGCGGCAGATGCTTGGCGCTGACCCCATGATGTGTTCCGACCAGCCACGCCTTGATGTTGCTGAAAACGGTATGGATGATCGGGAAAAATTCGGCGGCGTTGGGACCGTCGCCCTGGATCACCGGGGTGTGCTTGAGGTGGTCGCCGAGGGCGGCCTCCCGCCCCTGGTAGCCCTTGAAGCCATCGGTCAGCAGGTGCGATCCGGCCGCCACGTTGGCCTTGAGGAAGGCGCCCAACTGGGGCGCCGTGGCGGCGGGCAGGACGTTGACGCGGATGGCCCCGGCATAGAATCCGTGCTGGCGCTTCAGGGCGTGGCTGTATTCGCCGTTCCTGTTGCGCGGCGCGGGCACCTTCTCGACCGCCGCCACCACCAGGCTCTTGTCGGGATTGGCGGTGCTGCGGCCGGGACTGGCGGCATCGCCCCGGCCGCCGATGAAGGTCTCGTCGGCCTCCAGGAAGCCGCTCAGGGGAAGGGCCGGGTCCTCGCTCAGACCGTGCCGCAGCTTGTGCGTCATGGTCCAGGCCGTCTGGTAGGCCACCCCGAGTTCACGCTGGAGGAACTTGGCCGAGACGCCCCGCTTGTCGCTGGCCATCAGATAAGCCGCCAGAAACCATTTCGGCAGCGCCGTCCGGGTCCGGTGGAACACCGTCCCGGCCGTCACCGATTCCTGCCGATGGCAGGACGTGCATTCATAGATCCTCGGCCGGGCCTTCAACCGCCAGCCCTCGCGCCCGCCGCAGTGGGGGCAGACGAAACCGTCCGGCCAGCGCAACCCCGCCAGGTGCTCAATGCACCGCTCCTCCGTGCCGAACCGCGCCACGAAATCCAGAATTCCGCCCATCCGATCCTCCTCGACCGATCAGGCGCATTCTACGCTTGCGCGAATCGCCCAGCAAGAACATTGGCGGAACCTGCCTTGCCTGGATAGGGAGGCCAGCCCGTCCACCGCGATCTTCAGCCCCTTTTCCCCGGCCAGCGCCAGCGCGTCGCGAAACAGGCCGTAATGCTGGACGATGTCGGTCTTGTGGACCTCGACGACGATGCGCCCCGCCAAGCGGCTGGGCAGGCCGTCGCAGAAATCGGCGAAATCCCGCGACAGGATCATCGGCAGGCTGACATTGATGGCGAAGGATTTGTGCCGGTATTCCGGCACTTCATGGGCCACCACCTTGAACACCGCCCGGTCGAAATGTTCCTTGAGCGAATGGAACAGCCAGGGGCTGGCGGTCAGGCTGGTATCGGGAAGAAAGGTATCCTCGATCATGTGGCTGGAGACGAAAAACTCCAGATATTCGATGGTGGGGACCTTCTCGGAAATGCAATAGACCGGCTGGTTAAAGATGCAGTTGCGCAGGTTGGATTTGCGCAGATTCTCGCCGAACTGCGCCAATTCCTCGGGGCAGAGCGGGCGTTTGGCGAAGCGGTCGGGCTCGGGCTGGGATTGGGCAAGCAAGCTCTTGAAGGCGGTGAACACCCGGTCCAGGTCCTTGACCGCGTCGGCCACCTTGTAGAAGGCGTACTCGCCATAGGCGTTGCGCACCGAGACCACGCCGTCGTCGAGAAAGGTCTTTTCCACCTTGGTGCAGGCGGCCAGCACGGTGGCGATGGGGACGTGGGAATAGGTCACGAAGATGTCGTTGTTCGAGGCGACGAACACCTGGCAATAGGGGCTTTTGGCAAACGTCTTGGCGAAGTATTGCCCGGCCCATTCTACGCGCTTGGCCACATCGACCCCCTGCGGCGCCAGCGAGGCGAAGACGTGGATGATCCGCTTGCCCAGCGGGTCTTTGCGGATCGCGTGCATTTCGTGGAGGAATTGGCGCTCGGCCTCGGTCACGCGCATGCCGGCCTCCTTGCGTCCGGGCCGGCGGCGGCGATATGGCTGGCATATTCGGCGTCGGCCTGCAGAATGTGCCGGATCAGCCAGTCGATGGCGAAACTGCGGACCTTCAGCGCCGCCTGGAGCACCTGCCCGGCGGCGGCCAGCGCCAGCAGGCGGTCGAACTGCTCGGTGAAGGCGCGGTGCATGGCCACATGGCCGTCCAGCCCGGGATAGCCGGCGGCGCGCATGACCGCCTCCTCCTCGGCGAAATGGTAGCCGAGATAGGCCCCCACCGCCTCCAGGACGTCGGGCAGGATACCCTGCACCCCGTCGTCGTTGATGTTGATGTCGAGCTGATTGATGAGCGCCACCAGCACCAGATGCTGGCCGTCCATCCTGTCGTGGCCGATCTTGTACGATTCCTCCCACGCCAACATGGTCAAACCTCCCATGAAAAAAGCCGTCGCGCCAAAATGGCGGACGGCCTGTTTGCGGATACGCTATTCCAGTTGCTTGTGCGCAGTCAATATAATCAAAACGGGTAGAGAACCGCGCCCGGCCGGACGCTGTTGCCAAGGGGACCCCGCAGCAGGAGGCGCCCATGAGCGGAAAACTGGACGGCAAGCGCATCGCGATTCTGGCCACCGACGGCTTCGAACAGAGCGAGTTGACCGAACCGTTGGAAGCGTTGCGCCGCGAAGGCGCCACCGTCGAGGTGGTCGCCCCCCACGGCGGCCGCATCCAGGGCATGCGGCACCACGACAAGGCCGACACCGTGGCGGTGGACCGCACCCTGGCGGAAGCGGCAGCCGAACAGTACGACGGGCTGGTCTTGCCGGGCGGGGTGGCCAACCCCGACCCGTTGCGCAC
>JAJXVA010000193.1 GCA_021782435.1 Pseudomonadota bacterium | reverse complement strand
CGGCCCCTGGCCGCCGGTTCAGATTTGGCAGGGCCTGCTGGATACGGTCGTGGCCCCCGCCAATGCCGAGGCCTTGACGCGGCAATTCCTGGGCCTGAATGGCCTGCCGGAGGCGCCTGGGGCGGTGACGGTAACGCCGGCGGCGCGGTGGGAAATCTGGCGGGACCGGAGCGGGCGCGAGGTGGTGACGAAAATTCTGCTGCCATTGCTGGGCCATGCCGTGCCGCTCAGCCTGGCCGCCCCCGACCCCGACCAGCAGGCGGGGCGGGCCGGCCCGTTCGCGCAGGAAGCGGGGCTGGCGGCAAGCTGGCACATCGCGCGGGCTTTCGGGCTGGTGGCGGCGCGCGCGGCACCCCGCCGCGCCGGGGCGCATTCCGGCTGGAAATGGCCGTTCGGCCATGGCAGCGACTGAGGCGAGCGTGAGCGACCCAGACCCGGACAAGGCCGCGAGACAGGATCTGCGCCGGCACAAGGCCCTGGCGACGCTCGCGCTCGGTATGATGGCGGGGCTGATCTGGGTCGGCCGCGAATTCGTGCCGCCGGGCCGCTGGGCGCATGTGCTGGAAGCGGCGGCCCGCGCCGGGCTGGTGGGCGGGCTGGCCGACTGGTTCGCGGTCACGGCGCTGTTCCGCCGCCCGCTGGGCCTGCCGATACCGCATACCGCCATCATTCCGCGCCAGAAAGCGCGGTTGGGTGCGGCGCTGGGCCGGTTCGTCGCGAACCATGTGTTTACCGAGGCGGATGTCGCCGGGCTGCTCGATCGGTTGGACGCGCCCACGCTGCTGCACAATGTGCTGCGCGATCCGGCGGTTGCGGCGCCGCTCGCGGCGAGCCTGGGCCGCGCGTTGCCGCGCGCGCTGCGCGGTTTGGAGGACGGGCGCGCCAAGCGGCTGATCGAGCGGATGCTGCCGAAGTTACTGGGGGGCGCCACGGGCGGGGTGGTGCTGGCCCGCGCGTTGCGCGGCCTGGTGGCGGGCGGCCGCCACCAGGATGTGTTCGGCTTCATACTGCGTCAGTTGCGCGACGCGATGGCCGCCCAGGAGGAGCCGTTGCGTCGGGTGATCGAGGAACGGGTGCGCGAACAGGGAGGAAGGCTGATCGGCTGGGCGGTCGGTGCCAGTGTCGCGCGGAGGGTGCTGGTGGCGGTCAATGCCGAACTGGAGAAAATGGAACCCGACGGGTCCGACCTGCGCGCGGCCTTCGATGAATGGGTCAAGCGCGAGATCGAGCGCATCGAGACCGACCCTGCCCGCGCCGCCGAACTCGGCCGCGCCATCGGGCAGGTATTCACCCACGCAACCGTGCGCGTCTGGTTCTGGGATGTGTGGCATAGGCTGGCCGAGACGCTGGCGCGGGACGCGGAGGTGCCGGCGGGTCGGACCCAGGCGACCCTGATGGCGCTGCTGGACGAGGCCGGAAACACGCTCGTGGATGACGGCGCCGTGCGACTGCGGCTGAACGCGGCGGCGACCGCCCTGGTGATGCGCGCTTTGCCCGACCTGCGGCTCAGGCTGGCGGAGTTCATCAGCCGCGTCGTCGCCGGCTGGGACGAGGCGACGGTCACAGATAAACTCGAACTGCGGGTGGGGCGCGACCTGCAATATGTGCGCATCAACGGCACGCTGGTGGGCTTTCTCGTCGGCGGCGCGCTGCAGGCGGCACTCGGTGGCCTGTAATCTGACGAAAGGGATAGGCGATCATGATCGTGGAACTGGCCCGGCTCAGCATCCGCCCGGGGAGCGAAGCCGAATTCGAGGAAGCCGTCGCGCAGGCGCGCGGCGTGTTCGCGCGGGCGCGCGGTTTTCAAACCCTGGCGTTACACCGGATCATCGAACAGCCGGGCGTGTATATGCTGTTGCTGCACTGGGCGACGCTCGAGGATCATACGGAACATTTCCGCAAATCGTCGCTGTTCGCCGAATGGCGCGCGCTGGTGGGACCGTTTTTCGCGAGCCCGCCGGAGGTGCTGCACGGGGCACCGGTGACGCTGCCGGCGTGACCCGACCCGGGGAGGCTGACCCGGGGAGGCGACCCCAGGGACGGTGTGTCCGCGCAGGGGTGGCTGCCGACCAGGCCAGGACCGGGTCGACCCCGCCCCTGGCCGCGGGTGTGACGCGTGGTTCAGGCCTCGACGCGGACGGGAATGCCCTTGTCGCGCAGCATTTCCGCGAGTTCGCCGGACTGGAACATCTCGGTCACGATATCGCAGCCGCCGACGAATTCTCCCTTGACGTAAAGCTGGGGAATGGTCGGCCAGTTCGAGAATTGCTTGATCCCGTCGCGCAGGGCCGCGTCTTCCAGCACATTGGCGGTGGTGTAGTCGATGCCCATGTGATTCAGGATCTGAACCACCCGGGCGGAGAACCCGCATTGCGGGAACTGCTTATTGCCCTTCATGTAGAGCATCACCGGGTTGGCGGCGATATCGGCTTCGATACGGGCAAAGGCCGGGTCGGTCATGGCGTGGCTGTCCTTGAGCTTTCAGGGGGCTGAGGTCTGTAGGGCCAATGCGTGCAGGGCGCCGCCCATCCGGCCTTGAAGCGCGGCGTAAACGATCTGGTGCTGCTGGACCCGGGATTTGCCGCGAAACGCCGCGCTGACAACGCGGGCCGCGTAATGGTCGCCGTCGCCGGCCAGATCCTCGATGGTGACGATCGCGTCGGGCAGCGCCGCCTTGATCATCGCCTCGATCTCGTTCACCGCCATGGCCATGGTCGGTTTGTCCTTTCCGGTTCGACGACGCTACGCCATGAAGGCGTCAAAAAACGCCTCGTGGTGCTGACGCAACGACGCGAGTGACATGGCCGTACCGTCGGGGAAGTTCAATCCGTGGCCGCCGGCATGGCCGATGCGGCGCAGCGGTATGCCCGCGCCGCGCGCGAGGACTTCGACCGTTTCGGGGTTCGACGTGGCGATCAGGTACCGCGCCTGATCCTCGCCGAACCAGAAACCATGGTCCTGGTTGGCGGTCAGGGTCACGCCGACCTCGCCGGAAAGCGCCATTTCCACGAGCGCGATCAGCACCCCGCCATCGGACACGTCGTGGCACGCGGCGATCAGGCGCTGGTGGATGAGGTCGCGCACGAACGACCCGTGCCGACGCTCGGCCACGAGATCGACCGGCGGCGGCGCGCCATCCTCGCGACCGAGGATTTCGCGCAGCCACAGCGACTGGCCGAGCCAGCCCGTGGTTTCGCCGACGAGCAGGACGGTATGGCCCGCGGCGAGCGCGATACCCATCGCCTGGGCGGCGTCGTTCAGCACGCCCACCGCGCCGATCGCCGGCGTGGGCAGAATGGGCGTGCCATCGGTTTCGTTGTAGAGGCTGACATTGCCGGAAACGACCGGGAATTCCAGCGCCCGGCAGGCTTCCCCCATGCCCTCGATGGCGGCGACGAACTGGCCCATGATTTCGGGTTTTTCGGGATTGCCGAAATTCAGATTGTCGGTGACCGCGAGCGGCGTCGCGCCGGTGGCGGTCAGGTTGCGCCAGGCCTCGGCCACCGCCTGGGCGCCGCCCTGGCGTGGATCGGCGGCGCAGTAGCGCGGCGTGCAATCGGTGGTCAGCGCCAGCGCCAGACGGTGCCCTTCGATTCGCACCACGGCGGCATCGGCGGCGCCGGGGCGCCGGATGGTCTGGCCGCCGATCGTGCTGTCGTATTGGTTCCAGATCCAGCGCCGGGAACAGAGATCGGGGCAGGCGATGAGTTTCAGCAGGGAGGCGGCGACGCCGATCGGGTCGGTGACGCGGCCCAGCGGCGCGGGCGGTGCCGGCGGCACGAACGGGCGATGGTAGAGCGGCGCCTGGTCGGCCAGAGGCGCCAGCGGAATATCGGCCTCGACCCGGCCCTGATGGCGGATGACGATGCGGCCGGTATCGGTCAGGTGGCCAATGACCGCGAAATCGAGTTCCCATTTACGGAAAATTGCTTCGGCCAGCGCCTGGCGGTCCGGGCGCAGGACCATCAGCATGCGTTCCTGGCTCTCCGACAGCATCATTTCATACGCGGTCATGCCGGTTTCGCGCTGGGGCACGGCATCGAGGTCGAGCGCGATGCCGACATCGCCCTTGCCGGCCATCTCGACCGAGGAGGAGGTGAGACCGGCGGCGCCCATGTCCTGGATGGCAACGATGAGGCCGGAGGTGATCAGCTCGAGGCTCGCTTCCAGCAGGAGCTTCTCGGTGAAGGGGTCGCCCACCTGGACCTGCGGCCGGCGCGCTTCACTC
>JAJXVA010000192.1 GCA_021782435.1 Pseudomonadota bacterium | reverse complement strand
CCGCCACGCCGACCCCGCCACGCAGGCCCCGCCCGGGCGCCCCCCAGGCCGCCCCCCCCCCGGCGCCCCTCGGGCGCTCGCGCGTCTTGACGTGATCGGGGGCGGCGGTCACTTGTTGCGCCATGGTAACCCGGGTCGAAATCGATCACCGCTTGAACAGGCCGCGCCATCCGGAAAAACAGGCGCGGCCCGACCAGAAGGTTCTGCGCAAGCCGGACTGGATCCGGGTGCGCGCGCCCAACAGCCCGGTCTATTTCGAAACCCGCGCCCTGATGCGGGCCCACGACCTGGCCACTGTCTGCGAGGAGGCGGCCTGCCCCAATATCGGGGAATGCTGGTCCCAGCGTCACGCCACGATGATGATTCTGGGCGATATCTGCACGCGCGCCTGCGCCTTCTGCAATGTCGCGACCGGCCTGCCCGCCGCCGTCGATGCCTCCGAGCCCGCCCGACTCGCCGACGCGGTGGCCCGTCTCGCGCTCCGCCACGTGGTCATCACCTCGGTCGATCGCGACGATCTGGCGGATGGCGGCGCCCACCACTTCGCGCGCGTGATCGCGGCCGTGCGCGCCGCGACCCCCGACACCACGATCGAGGTGCTGACCCCCGATTTCCTGCGCAAGCCGGGCGCCGCCGAAACCCTGGCCGATGCCGCGCCCGATGTGTTCAACCACAACCTCGAGACCGTGCCCCGGCTCTACCCCACCATCCGCCCGGGCGCGCGCTACTATCAGTCGCTCCGGCTGCTCGACCGGGTGAAAACCCTCAACCCCGCCCTGTTCACCAAATCCGGTCTGATGGTCGGTCTCGGTGAGACCCGGGCGGAACTCACCCAGGTCATGGACGATCTGCGCGTCGCCGGGGTCGATTTCCTCACCGTCGGCCAATACCTCCAGCCAACGCCCAAGCATGCCGCCGTCGCGCGTTTCCTGCCGCCCGAGGAATTCGCCGACATCGCGGCCCAGGCCCGCGCCAAGGGGTTTCTGCTGGTCGCGGCGAGCCCGCTCACGCGCAGCTCCTACCACGCCGACCAGGACTTTCTCGCCCTGCGCGAGGCCCGTCGCGCCGCCACCCCCGCCACCCAGGCCGCGCTCGCCCCGGTCTCCGCGTGACCCGCTTCACCGAAACCCGCCTGCTGCCCTATTCGGCCGAACAGTTGTTCGACCTCGTGGCCGATGTCGGCCGGTATCCGGAATTCCTGCCCTGGTGCATCGATGCGCGCGTGCATTCCCGCGACGCGACCGAACTCGTCGCCGACCTCACGATCGGCTTCGGTCCGTTCCGGGAAAGCTTCACCAGCCGCGTCACCCTCGACCGCCCGCGCCTGATCCAGGTGCGCTACGAGAACGGGCCGTTCAAATACCTCAACAATCGTTGGGGATTCACGCCGCAGACCCTGCCCGGCGGCCTCACGCCGGGTTGCGTTGTGAAATTCTTTGTCGATTTCGAATTCCGCAGCAAGCTCCTACAAGGTGCCATCGGCGTGGTATTCAACGAGGCACAGCGGCGCATGATCAACGCCTTTCTCAAACGGGCCCGGGACGTCTACGGCATCCCGGGCACGGACCCGCCGGCGCGCGGCGTGCCCGCCACCTGACCCCGCCGGTAGCCGGTTTGTCGATGCGCGCCACCTTGCTCGCCCTGGCCATGGTGCTCGCCGTGTCCGGGCCGGCCGCGGCCCAGCGCCATGGCGGGTTCGGCGGTCGCGGCGGTGGCTTCTGGCATGGCGGCGGCTACGCCCAGCGCGGCTTGTTCGGCGGGTTTCGCGGCCGCTCGGGCATGGCCGGCCGGTTCGGCGAGCGGTTCCGCAACGCCAATATCACCCATAACGGCCATCTCACGCTCGACCAGGCGCGCCGCGGCCATATGGGCATGGTCGCCCGGCACTTCGACGAAATCGATGCCGGGCACAAAGGCTACATCACCATGGGCGATGTGCGGGCCTACCAGCAGAAAGTGCGCGCCCGCCGCCGTGCCGCCCAGGGTGATCCGATGGATGCCCGGGTGCCGCTGCCGCCATGAGCGGGCGGGCCCGCGCCTGCCCGCTGCCCGGTCAAGCCCCCCGCTCGGCCATGTCGCGCAGCAAGCTGAGCGCCGCGCGCACACTGGCGCCGCGCACCGCCGCCCGGCCTCCGGCGAATTCCTGGCGCGTCACCCGCGTGCCCTCGGCGCCCGCAACCGCGATGAACACCAGCCCGACCGGCTTCTCCGCGCTGCCGCCCTCGGGCCCGGCAATGCCGGTCAGCGCCACCGACAGGTCGGCGCCGCTGCGCTTGCGCGCGCCCTCGGCCATGGCCCGCGCCACCGCCTCACTGACGGCGCCGTGCTGCTTCAACAGCCGCGCCGAGACGCCCAGGGCGGATTGTTTCATTTCATTGCTGTAAGTAACATATCCGCCAGCCAGCACGGCGCTCGCGCCGGGTAGCGCGGTGAGCGTCGCCGCCACCAGGCCGCCGGTGCAGCTTTCCGCGGTCACCACCCGCGTGCCCTGGGCGCGCAGCAGCGCCAGCAGCCGCTCGGCCTCGGCCAGCGCCACCGCCTCGGTCGCCATCAACCCGCCCATCGTTCCCATCCTCCCGGCAAAACGAGGCTCAGCGCCGCCAGCCCCAGCGCCGCCATGGCCCCCGCGGCCAGATCATCGGCCATGATCCCCAGCGCGTCCCGCCGCTGGTCGATCCGGCCCACCGGCCAGGGCTTCACGATATCGAACAGCCGGAACAGGCCGAAAGCCGCCGCCGCCCCCACCAGCCCCGGCCGGGGCAACGCCGCCAGGGCCAGAAACTGCCCCGCCACCTCGTCGATCACGATCCAGCCCGGGTCGCGGTCGGCGGCGCCGCTGTGTTGGCAGGCCAGATAGCCGATGCCGCTCACCGCCAGGGTCGCCAACCCCAGTACCGCGTGGCCCGCCGCCAGCAACGGCCAACCCATCGCCACCGCGGCCAGGCTCGCCACCGTGCCGGGCGCCACCGGGGCGGCGCCGATCCCGGCCACGCTGGCCACCGCCCGCGCCACGCGCTGCCGGGTCGGGGCCATGGGTCAGGAACCGAGCGGCGAGGGCAGCGCCTGGCGCGCGCGGGCCCGATACATCACGATATTCTCGACCACGCGCTGGACGTAGTTCCGGGTCTCGCCATACGGTATGCGCTCGATCCAGTCGATCATCGCCTCGGTGCCCTGGCCGCGCGGGTCCCCGATCTGGTCGAGCCAGGCCGCAACCCGGTGCGGGCCCGCGTTATAGGCGGCGATCGCCAGCGGCAGCGCGCCGCCGAATTTCCCGATCAGCCCCCCGAGATACGCCGTGCCGAGCCGCATGTTCAGCGCGCCATCGGTGGTCAGTTCCGCCACGTTCACCGGCACCCCGAGCGACCTGCCGACCTCGCGCGCCGTGCCGGGCAGCAACTGCATCAACCCGAGCGCCCCCGACGGGCTGACGGCGCCGGTATCGAAACTGCTTTCCTGGCGAATGATGCCGAGCGAGACCGGGGCCGGCACCAGCGCCTCGGGCGGGGTCACCGGCACCGGCCAGCCGCTTTGTCCCAGCACCGTGCCATAGCGCCCGGCGAGCCGCGCCGCCGCCACCGCCTGGTCCGGCAGGCCCAGCCCCTGCGCGAAATGCGCGATCAGGCTGCGTGTCGCCGGGTCATCGGCCAGGATATCGAGTTGCCGCAGGAAACCCCGCGCCCGTTCCGGCATGCCCCAGGCCACCAGCAGGGCGGCGGCCCGGGTCAGTTCCCGCCCCGAAAAATCCAGCACCTGTTGCGTCGTCCAGCCCGGGTCGGTCAGGGCGTCGATGCGCGCGGTCAGGGACGCGGCCGACATGCCGGCCCGCGCCGCCGCCAGTTGCCCGTAAAACGTCGTCGGGTAGCGCGCCGCGCGCGCGTAATCGGCCCGCGCCGTGGCGCCATCCCCGCCCGCCGCCGCCGCTTCCCCCAGCCAGAAATACGCCCGGGCCTGGCTTATCACGGCGCGCGAGGCCGTCAGGCGCTGGAACTGGGCGGCGGCACGCGCCGGCGCGCGCAGCCCGCGCAGCGCGATGAACCCCGCCAGAAACGCCTTATCGGCGGCGCGCGCGCCCTGCGTCTGCAGGTCATCGTCGGCCAGGGCATAGGCGTCGCGCGGGTCATTCGCCGCCAGCCGGTCGCGCGCCAGCCGTGCCCGCAGGGCCCAGAAGGCGCCGGCCGCCGGTGCCCCGGCGCGCTGTTCGGCCGCCGCGCCGCCGGCGCGCCACAAGCTCAGCGCCGC
>JAJXVA010000191.1 GCA_021782435.1 Pseudomonadota bacterium | reverse complement strand
CGCCCGGCGGGAGGCGATTCGCTGCATGCATGGCGCGCGCGCGGCGTTAATGCGTGGGCGGCGTGGGCGGGGCCACCGGCGCGGGCTTGCGGTCCGCGGGCAGCGCGGGCAGCGCGGGCAGCGACGACGCCGGGCCTTTGCCGGCGCCCGGCACGTCGAGGATCGACTTGCCAACCCCCGCGGTGCCGCGGTTGAGCAGCGCGAGGGCAAGGCACAGCGCGAAGAACAGGCCGGCGAGTATGGCGGTGGCGCGGGTGAGCAGGTTGGCGGTGCCGCGCCCGGTCATGAACGAACCCATGCCCTGGGACCCGCCGACGCCGAGGCCGCCGCCCTCACTGCGCTGGATCAGCACCACGCCGATCATCGCCAGGGTCACGAATATCAGAAGTATGAGCAGCACGGTCGCCATGGTCGCGGGGTCTAGCGCAAGGCGGCCGCCAAGGAAAGACGCGCCGCGCGCGCCCGCCCCGCCCCCCCGGCCTAGCGCGCCGCGGCGGCAATGGCCAAGAAATCCTCGGCCACCAGTGAGGCGCCGCCCACCAGCGCGCCGCCGACATGCGCCAGCGCCAGCACCTCGGCCGCGTTGCCGGGTTTGACCGAGCCGCCATACAGCACCGGCAGCGCCGCCGCGCGGGCGGGAAAGCGGGTGGCGAGATCGGCCGCGATGGCCGCGTGCATGGCCGCGATTTCGCCGGCGCTGGGCGTGAGCCCGGTGCCGATGGCCCAGACCGGCTCGTAGGCGATGATGCCGCTGAACCCGTCGGGCAGGCTGCCCGCCAACTGCCCCGCCACCACGGCCTGCGCCCGCCCGGCGCGCCGCTCGGCCTCGGTTTCGCCGACACAGACCAGCGGTATCAGCCCGGCGGCGGCGGCGGCCACGGCCTTGGCGCGCACCGTCGCATCGCTCTCCGCCTGGTGCGCGCGGCGCTCGGAATGGCCGAGAATGACGTGGCTCACGCCGAGGTCGCGCAGCATGGCGGCGGAAATCTCGCCGGTATGGGCGCCGCCGGCCTCGCCCGTGGCCGCGCAATCCTGGGCGCCAAGGGCAATCCCGGTGCCGCGCAGCAGCGCCGCCACCGAGGCCAGCGCGGTGAAGGGCGGGCATACCAGAAGGTCCACCGCCCGCGCCGCGGAAAGGCGCAGGGCGCGCGCCAGCGCCTCGGCGCCGGCAAGGCCGGGCGGATTCATTTTCCAGTTGCCGGCAATCAGTGTGCGCAAACCCGCCCCCGCCGCGTCATGGTGTCCAATCCGGCCACAGACACGGGGGCGCGCGGCAGGTCAAGCGGCCCCCGCCGCGCGCGATCTCTTGCGCACCGCGTCTCGGGCCGTATGGTGCGCCCGCCGCGGCGTCTTTGCCCGGCTCAGCTGGGATGTTCCGCCGCATGCTTGGCTCCATTCGCGTCATCGCCAAAACCTGGTACGCCCGGGCCCTGTTCGGCCTGCTGGTGGTCGCTCTCGGCCTCTGGGGTATCGCCGGCAGTATCCGCAGCCTCGGCTCGGACACGGCGGTCGCGCATGTCGGCGGCAGCCGCATCGAACCCGCCGATCTGCAACGCGCGCTACAGGCCGATATCGCGCGGCTGCGGCGCCAGAACGGCCCCGGCTTTCAGCTCTCCGCGACCCTGCGCGACCAGTTGGCCAACCAGGCCGCGACCGAACTCGTCTATCAGCGCCTGGTCGACCTCGAGCTCAAACATCTCGGCGTGGCGGTGCCCGATTCGGCGGTGCGCCAGCAGATTTTCGGCATGAGCGCCTTCAAGGACGCCAACGGCCATTTCGACCGCCAGCACTTCCTGCAATTGCTGCAAACCAACGGGCTCGATGAAACCACTTTCGTCGGGCTGGTGCGGCAGGATGTCGGCCGCCAGCAGCTGGTGGGCGCGCTGTCGGCGGGCGTCGGCGCGCCGGAGACGCTGGTCGACCGGATTTTCGCCTATGCGCGCGAGACGCGCGTGGCCCAGGTGGTGCGGTTTCCGCTCAGCGCCGTGGCCGCCCCGCCCACCCCCACCGCGGCCGAGCTACAGCGTTTCTGGCGCAACAACCCGGACAAATACCGCACCCCCGAGTATCGGACCGTGAAACTCATCGTGCTCTCGCCCGAGACCCTGGCCAGCCAGGCCACCGTCAGCGCCGAGGACATCAAAAAATATTACGACCTGGCGAGCGACCAGTACAACGTGCCCGAGCTGCGCACGCTCGAGATCATCGCCGCGCCGAGCGAGGCCACCGCCACCAGCCTCGCCACCGTGTGGGCCAGCGGGGCGGACTGGAAAACCGTGCAGGCCGCCGCCCGCAAAGCCGGCGCCAGCGCCATCGACCTGCCCCGCGCCCGCGCCCCCGAAGTGCCCGACAAAGCCCTGGCCGCTTCCGCCTTCGCCGCGCCGGCCAATACCGTCAGCCAGCCGGTCAAGGGCGAGTTCAACTGGTACGTGTTCCGGGTCGCGGCCATCGTGCCGGCCATTCACAAAACCCTGGCCGAGGCGACGCCGGAAATCCGCCGGAAAATCGCGGTGCTGAAGGCCGCCGACATGATGGACGATCACGTCACCAAACTCGAGGACGCCATGGCCAGCGGCAACGGCCTGGCGGCGCTGCCCGCCGACCTCGGCGTCGCCGCGGTCGAGGGCACACTCGACCCGCAGGGCAATACCCGAACCGGCGAGCCGGCCCCCATTCCGGCCTGGCCGGCGCTGCGCCAGGCCATACTCGCGCAGGCGTTCCAGGCGAAGCCCGGCGCCCCGGCCGATCTGCGGCAGTTGCCGGTCGATAAAGCCCACCCGAGCGGCGCCTGGTACGCGGTGCAGGTGCAGAAAGTCGACCCACCGGCGCAAAAGCCGTTCGCGAGCGTCGCGACCGAGGTCAGCCAGGACTGGACCGACGCGCAGCAGCGCCATGAGGCCGAAACCGCCGCCGCCGCGCTGCTCGCCAAGGTGCGGGGCGGCATGACGCTCGCGGCCGCGGCCAAGGCGGCGGGGCTCGACGTCGCGACCCTCGCCCCGACCCCCCGCCCGATCGGCCAGGACACGCAAATCCCGCAGGATGTGCCGCAAAGCCTCGTCGCGCCGCTCTTCGCCATGAAACAGGGCGATGTGACCATGGTCGGCACCCCGGATGGCTACCTGGTCGCGCAGCTCAGCGTCATCAACGACCCCAAACCCGCCTCCGACCCGATCGGCGCGGGGCAGATGCGGCTGCAATTATCGCAATCGATCGGCGGCGATGTGGTCGATTCCACCGTGTTCGCGCTGCGCGCGCGCTACAAGGTGACGCTGAACGCGGCCCTGATCCATCAAATCGCGCAGCCATGACGCAGGCCACGGCGGCGGCGCCATCGCTCGTCTACCGGCAGATCCCCTCGGATCTGGAAACGCCGGTCGGCGCCTTTCTCAAACTCGCGGATGGCGTGCCGCACGCGTTTCTGCTGGAGAGCATCGAGGGGGGCGCCGCGCGCGGCCGCTACTCGGTCATCGGCACCGAGCCCGACCTGATCTGGCGCTGCCGCTCCGGCGCGGCGGAACGGGCCCGCGCCCCCGACCTCACCGCGTTCGAGCCCGAGACCGCCCCCGCCCTGGCCAGCCTGCGCGCGCTCATCGCCGATAACCGGCGCGACCTGCCGGAGGGGCTGCCGCCGATGCTGGGCGGGCTGTTCGGGTATCTCGGCTACGAAATGGTCGGGCTGATCGAACGCCTGCCCGACCCCGCGCCCGACCCCGACGCCCTGCCGGATGCCATTCTGCTGCGCCCGAGCCTGTTCGTGATCTTCGATCACGTCACCGATACGCTGACCCTGGCCGCGCTCAGCCACGACGATGCCGGGCCGCGGGCCATGGCCCGGGCGAGCGCGCGGCTCGACCGCGCGCTCGCGCAACTGGCGCGGCCGGTGCCCAGCCCCCCGCCCGCGCCGCCCCCGCCCCCGCCCGAGCCCCGCTCGAACTTCACCCATGCCGGGTTTCTGGATGCGGTCGCCACCGCCAAATCCTTCATCGCCGCGGGCGATGCCTTCCAGATCGTGCCGAGCCAGCGTTTCTCGGCGCCGTTCACCCTGCCGCCCTTGGCGCTCTACCGGGCCCTGCGCCGCGTCAACCCGGCCCCGTTTCTGTTCTTCCTGAATTTCGGCGGCTTCGCGGTGGTCGGATCGAGCCCGGAAATCCTCGTCCGGCTACGCGATGGCGTCGTCACCATCCGCCCGCTCGCCGGCACCCGCCGCCGCGGCGCGACGATCGCCGAGGATACCCGCCTCGCCGAGGAATTGCTGGCCG
>JAJXVA010000190.1 GCA_021782435.1 Pseudomonadota bacterium | reverse complement strand
TCCACGGGCTACCGCAAGGGGGCGTAGGCCACGATGATGAAGGGTTTGGTGCTGACGGGCTCCACCCAGCCCGTCCCCGGGAGCGTGTCCACCTGGTTGTCATTGGGGGTCGCGCGAAGCGTCGACACTCACTCCCGCCAACAAGCCCGGTTCGCACGTCGCGAAAGCTCGCACGTACCCGAGAGCCGCGTCTACGGCGGCCTCAGAGACGGCTCCGTCTGGTTGGAGGCCCTCAAGGCCGAAGACCACCAGCGGGTCCCGCCCGGCCGGCGCTGCGTCCGGGCGGGCGGGTGCTGCCGGCCGCGCATCCAGGAACGCCAGCAGGGAAGCGCCCTCGGCCGGCAAATGCCAGCAACGGAACAAATCTCCATCGGGCGGTGTCACGCGGGCAAACAGGCGGCGCAGCACGCTGGGCAGGCCGTCCGGCCCATCATCGTCGGGTCCGCGGGTAAAGCCGGGCACGAAGGCGCATACCAGCGCCAGATCTCCATCGGAAAGGCGCAATACCTCTCCTTCGAGCAGGCGGGCGGCATCGGCCATCACTGCCCTCGCCACCCGGGCGTGATAGACCTCGGTGCCGGACAAACCGGAAAGATGCAGCAGCAGGACCGTGCGCTTCATGCCGCCACGCGCGGCACGGCGCTGCGCTTCCCGCAGGGCATCGGCCGACGGATCCGGCGCAAGGGGGGGCGGAGATGGCATTGCGGCACCCTGCGTCATGGGTCTTACTACGGGGTTACGGAGACCCGGAGATTGTATTCGCTCGGCCGACGGGTTACGGCCTTCCATGGATCGCGCCCAGGTGCAGACAATTCCCCAGCCCGCCCCGTCTGATCTTCGCGATGCCCTGGCACGCATGCGTGGCCGCGGTGTTCTGGTGGTGGGTGATGTGCTGCTGGATCGCTACGTTTATGGGACGGTTGGGCGCATCAGCACCGAGGCACCGATACCCGTGCTCAGGGTCGAGCGCGAGGTGGCGCTGCCAGGCGGTGCCGGAAATGTGGTGCGCTGTTTGTCCGCGCTGGGGGTCGCCACCGCCTTCATTTCGGTCGTTGGGGATGATCAGACCGGGTCTGACCTGACCGGGCTGATCGGCGGGCAGCAGAATGTGGAACCGTGGCTGTTGGTGCAGGGCGGGCGACAGACCACGCTGAAAACCCGGTTCGTCGGGCTTGGTCAGCATTTACTGCGCGCTGACTGGGAGGTGGCCGCGCCGATCCACCCCAAACTCGCCGAACGCCTGCTGCGAATCGCCGAGGACGCCATGGGCATGACGCATGTCACCGTTTTGTCGGATTACGGCAAAGGTGTGCTGGCCGAGGGCGTTGCCGGCAGGCTGATTGCCGCCGGCCGCGCCCGGGGGCGCCCGGTGGTGGTATTTCCGCGCGGGACCAACTACGGGCGCTACGCTGGAGCCGACGTGA
This sequence comes from Pseudomonadota bacterium, assembly GCA_021782435.1. Classification (GTDB taxonomy): domain Bacteria; phylum Pseudomonadota; class Alphaproteobacteria; order Acetobacterales; family Acetobacteraceae; genus JAJXVA01. The sequence goes on along the minus strand of JAJXVA010000190.1, from coordinate 2,876 downwards.
TTGTGCCGTCGGCTGCTGAACTCGCGCGAGAGACCGGACAGGACGTTGCCAGTGATGCTCAGCTGCGCGACGCCGCGAGCCGCCTGCGCGACCGCCATGGCTTCGGTGCGGTGGTGACCCTGCGCGGCGGCCAGGGCTTGAGCGGCACGGATGCGGCCGGCACAGTGTTTCACGCCGTGCCGCACAGCGCGGAATTCGACGTGACCGGCGCGGCTGACTGCGCGGTGGGCACGCTGGCCGCGGCGCTCGGCGCCGGCATGAAACTCGACGCAGCGTTGGCTGTAACCGCGCACGCCACCAGCCTTGCCTGCCTGCACGCGGGCGCCGCCCATGCGATTGACCTGGACCAGCTCGCCATGGCTGGTCGCGGGTAGGTCCGGTTTTCCGGTGCGCTCACCGGCTCCGGCGATACGGTCCAGGCCGATCATCCCCCGGGCCAGGACCGGAGCGCGGGATGGGCAGCGTTGGCGGTTTTTTTCAAAGAAACCCGAGCAAATTCGGGGATTTCAAGCCAAGGCCGGGAAACCTCCGACTTTTCATCCGGTGTCCGGGGGCTGGTCGGCGGCGAGGACCGTTGCCCGAACCATCGCTGCATCCGGTCGCGCCTGCTCACGGGGCGCCGCGGAGATGCGCCGGTCAACCGCCGCGGTGCGACCCGTAATCATGCCTCCGGTTGCCACAATTGCCGGGATGTCGCGGTGCGGGCCGCAAGCAGGACCGCAGTGAGGCTCGCCACCGCGTCGTTCAAATTATCGTTGACCACGACATGGTCATAGTCCCGCCAATGCGCGTTGTCGGCGCGCGCGCCGGCCAGGCGTTCAGCCACCTGCGCTGGTGAATCGCCGCGGCCGATCAGCCGCTGCTCGAGCGTCGAGAGTGAAGGCGGCACGATAAACACCCCGACCGTATCCCCCGGCAGGGCAGCGCGCAAAGCCCTGAACCCCTGCCAGTCGATGTCGAACAGAATATCCTGCCCCGCCGCCAACGCTGCCGCGACGGGTGCCCGGGGTGTGCCGTAACGCCGGCCGAAAACGGTTGCCCATTCCAACAAAGCACCGTCCGCCACCATGTCAGCGAATTCGTGATCCGACTTGAAGATGTAATGCACTCCGTCGATCTCGCTCGGCCGCGGCGATCTGGTGGTTGCGCTGACCGACAGCGAGAGTCCCGGTATGCGCGCCAGCAAGGCCCGCGTCAGGGTGGTTTTGCCAGTACCCGATGGCGCGGATAGCACCAGGCATAAGCCACGCCGCAGCCGATTTGGGGGGGGGTGGGACACGGTCGTCTACCTGTTGTTTGTTGCGCGCGAGCGGCGTTTCTCGTTCGATCCGGAAGTCGGTTCAGACGGTTGTCGCCGATCAGCGGCACAGGGGGGCGTTGCGGCGGAACGCCTGTGCGGGGCGCCCGCGCTCAAGCGTGAGAGGGTCGCATCAGGCGAGAGACCTGGAGTTCTCGGCCCTGAGGCCGGTCGGCCGATGGAGCCATCGCTCCATCTCTCCGACGTGACGCGAGGCAACGCACAGACCTGGCCCGGTTGGGCGCGATACGGTCTGGCGCGGCCAGGTCCGGACATCGCAGCGGCTGGTGGCACCATGCCGCGGCTGTAGCACAGCCCGATACCCGCATGAACCGGGCGGCCTGCTTTCTCTGTTTCGTTGCCGCGCCTTGCTGACACCTGCCAAGGCGGCTATCCGTGCAGCGCACCAGTGCGGGGACGTAGCGAATGAGTTGGTTGGGGCGGGCCGGACGGGCCGCCGTTTCGGCACTTGTTTCTGCCACATTGGCCGGATGCAGCGCCACCAGCGCGCTGACCGGGGATCTGATCGGGCCGCCGGCGCCAAAACTTGGTACGCTCAAGCCCGTGACCGGCTTTCCCGGCGCGGTGGTGGCCGACAACCCGGATGTGGTTCGTGTGGGGCAACATATCCTGCTGAATGATGGCAGCGCGGCCGATGCCGCCGTTGCCATGGCTTTTGCCACCGCGGTTGCTTTGCCGTCGCGTGCCGGGCTTGGCGGCGGCGGCGCCTGCCTGGCGTATAAGCCGGGCGACGGACCGAACCGGGGTGCTCCGCGCGCTTTCCTGTTCGCCCCGGTAGCGCCGGCCGTCCAGGCCGGCAACCGGCCGGCTTCCGTGCCCATGTTGGCGCTTGGTCTTTTTGCCCTGCATGATGCTTACGGAGCCTTGCCTATCGCTCAGGATATCGTTCCGGCCGAACGCATGGCCAGGTTCGGCGTTCCGGTATCCGCCCAACTGGCCCAGGATCTGCAGCTGGTGGGTTCCGCCCTGCAGCAGGACAAGGCAGCGGCGGAGATTTTCGGACCCAGCGGCAGCCCGCTTGGCCAGGGCGAGCTTTTGGTGGATACGGATCTTGCCAATGTGCTGGCCCGGCTGCGCGTGGCCGGCGCGACGGATTTCTACACCGGTGCCACCGCCAAGGCATTCGTTGCCGGCTCTGCGGCGGCCGGCGGCCCGGTCACGGGAGCTGACCTTGCCCGGGCCAAGATCGTGCTCGGTAATCCGTTGATCGTGAATACAAAACATTACGCGGTTGGCTTCATACCCAATGAGGCCGGCGTAGCGGCGGCGGCGACATTTCTGCAGGCTCATAAAACGCCCGATAACCTGGAAGGGCTGGTGGCGAGGTCGCTCGGCGCCATTGCCGCGGCGCGCAAAGGTATGAGCGGGGATAAGATTCTGGCCGGCGGTGGCGGCACGGCCACCCAGATTGGTGGCGTTCCAGCGTCCTCGAGCCTGATCGCGATGGATCGCGGCGGCGACGTGGTCGCCTGTGACCTGACCATGGACAATCTGTTCGGCACTGGCCGGGTGGCACCTGGCACCGGCATGTTGCTGGCCGTTTCTCCTTCGGTTTTCC
>JAJXVA010000019.1 GCA_021782435.1 Pseudomonadota bacterium | reverse complement strand
ATGGTGGCAAAACCTGGAAAAACCTCGGTCTTGCCGATACCCGTCATATCGGGCGAATCTGGATAGACCCAGGCAACCCCGACATCATGCTGGTGGCCGCGCAGGGGCAGTTTTTTGGCCAAAACACCGCCCGGGGCATTTTCCGCACCACGGACGGAGGACAGCACTGGTCCAAGGTCTTATATGTCAACGCGACAACCGGGGTCGTGGACCTCGCGGTCGACCCGAATAATCCCAAACTGATGTTCGCCGCGGCCTGGGACGCTCAACAATATCCCTGGCAAAGTTATTTCACGCCCGTGGCCGGCCCAGGCAGTGCCATATATCGCTCCGACGATGGTGGCGTGACGTGGCAGCGTCTGGCGGGACATGGGCTGCCGGACGGTCCATTGGGGCGCATCAGCCTGGCTGCCGCACACATCACGCGCGGCACGCGCGTTTATGCGACTATCGATGGCGTAACGAAGCAGAAATCCGGACTCTACCGGTCCGACGATGGCGGCGACACCTGGCGCCGCGTCAATCCCGGTGCCGCAATTACCGATTATTACGCAAGCCGGATCACGACGGCGCCTGATAATCCCGATATCGTCTATACCGTCGGCCAATCCATCCGCCGCTGCGTCGATGCCGGTACGAAATGCACCATAATCAAGGGCTCCCCCGGTGGGGATGATTACCACTTCATTTGGATCAATCCGCTTCGTCCCGACCATATCATTACCGGCAGCGATCAGGGCGCGGTCGTCAGTATCAATGGCGGCGTCACCTGGAGCAGTTGGTACAACCAGCCGACGGTGCAGATCTATCACCTCGCGGCAGATAATCGGTTCCCTTATTGGATATATGCCGGACAGCAGGATTCCGGCACGATCGGCATTGAAAGCCGTAGTGATTACGGCGCCATTTCCTGGCGAGACTGGCACCCTGTCGGCGGCGATGAACGGGACGACGATATTCCCGATCCTACGAATCCGGATATCGTTTACGCATCAGGTCTGGGCGGCAAGGTAACCAAATGGGATCAGCGCACCGGGCAGGTTCAGAACATTACGCCCTGGCCGGTCTCCAGCTATGGTCGGCGCCCCACGGAGGTGAAATATCATTATCTCTGGATAACGCCGCTGGCAATCTCCGCTAAGGGACCAGTAACGCTTTTTCTTGGAGCCCAGAAGCTCTTTGCCTCGGCCGACCGCGGACTAACCTGGTCGGTCATAAGTCCCAACCTCACCGGTAAGCGGGCTGGGGCCGCCGATTGCGCCGGTAATCCGACACCCGCGGCCGCGAAAGCCTGCGGGTATGGCAGCATCTCGGTGATTGCTCCATCACCGCGTCATGGACATGAAATCTGGGTCGGTTCCGATGACGGCATGATATGGTTGACAAAAAATAGCGGCCAGAACTGGGTCGACGTCAGCCCACCTTTCATTTCTTTATGGCAGAAGATATCCAGCATCGATGTCTCGCCCCTTGAAGACGGCGTCGCGTATGTCGCGGTTGATGGCCAGCGAACAGGAGATTTTTCTCCCCACATCCTAAAAACCAAGAATTATGGCAAGACCTGGGTGGAAATCGACTCCGGCCTGCCCCGCGGCCATTTTGTCTCCACAATACGCACCGATCCGCGGAAGCCCGGTCTACTTTATGGCGGCACCGAACAAGGGGTTTTCATCTCTTTCAATGACGGGGAAAGCTGGCAACCCCTCGGCGCCAATTTCCCGACCACCTGGGTGCGCGACCTTCTCGTCCACGATAATGACCTGATCGCCGGCACTCAGGGTCGCGGCATCTGGATTCTGGATGATCTGTCGCCGCTGCGGGAGGCGGCTTCGGTTCCGGCCGTTACGTCGCTGCGTCTGTTCGCGCCCGCAGCGGCACTGCGCCTCCATCCCGACAATAACATGGATACGCCTCCACCGCCGGAAACACCTCTTGGCCAGAACCCACCGGGCGGCGCCGTTATCGATTTCTGGCTTGGTAAGGTGCCGACGACGCCACTGACCCTGGAAATTCGTGATGCCGCGGGGCACCTGATCCGTCGGTTCGAGAGCGATCATCCGGACCACCTGCCGCCGGCCGAGCTTTATTTTGCCAAAGCCTGGACCCGCGAACCGGAAGCTCTTCCCTCAACCCTAGGGTTCCACCGCTTTATCTGGAACCTGCGCTATCCAAGGCCGCTGGCAATACACTATACTTTCAGTATTGGTGCAGTCTGGGGGAAAGGAACGCCGGCGCTTCCACTCGGCCCCTATGTGTTGCCAGGAAAATACACAATTACTTTGCGCACCGGCGACCTTACGCAAGTTGCCAAACTGAACGTGGCGGAGGATCCCCGTGTGTCCGCATCATCTGCCAATCTCGGCGCTTCCCTGGCTTTGTCGGAAAAGATAATTCCGGCATTGCAACAGACATGGACTGGCGAGGCAGAGCGGCAAGCCATTCTGAGCCAGCTGGACAAGGCCGGACAGACCAGTACTCCCGCGCGGCAGGCCGCCCAGGCACTCCGGGCCAGTGGTGACGCATTTGACTCGATCGACACCGTGTTGGGCGGCATCGAGACCGATTTGGAGGGCGTCGACGCAGCCCCAACACAGGCCGACGAGATCGTGGTCACGCAAGAGATGACCAAATTGAACGAGGCGTCTCGGAAATGGCTGGCCTGGCAGCGCAATGTCCTACCGGCGGTCAACACGGCCTTGGCCAAAACGGGCCGTCCAGCCATCAAACTTCCGCCCGTGTCTGAGTTGAGAATCGCGCCGCCTGACCCAGGCGCTGACCTGCCTTGAGGTCTTATGGGCACGAAGCCAGGCAAGGTGCCGACGTTGGCCGCCACCAAAGCGAGCAGCCAATGGTAGGGCATCTAGCCGTTTTGGCGTGACCGCATAGCTCGGTGGCGTCAGCGTCTCGTGCCTTCCAAGGCCCGCGAGACATGTCACTCAAAACAAACGGGTTGTATCCCATAACCCAAAACGGGGGTATACTCAGCGCCCTGCCCCGCCTCGATATGGAGCCTCCCGAATATGTCCGGACAAGACGACGCCTCGGCTGAGCGTCCTGAGGCCTACGATGCCTCGGCCATTTCCGTTTTGCGTGGCCTGGATGCCGTTCGCAAGCGCCCGGGCATGTATATCGGCGATACCGATGATGGGTCTGGTCTGCACCACATGGCGTTCGAGATCATCGATAATGCCGTCGATGAAGCGCAGGCCGGGTTTGCCCACGCCGTCAGGCTGGTGCTCAATGGCGATGGGAGCGTGACCGTCAGGGACGACGGCCGTGGCATACCAACCGATATTCATCTGGAAGAAGGCATCTCGGCGGCAGAGGTCGTGCTGACACGACTGCATGCCGGCGGAAAGTTCAATCAGAATTCCTATAAAGTGTCTGGCGGGCTGCACGGGGTCGGGGCTGCCGTGGTCAATGCGCTATCCGAATGGATGGAGGTCAGGATCTGGCGGGAAGGCCATGAACACCTGATACGGTTTGCGCATGGCGAAGCCGTGGAACCGCTGCATGTCGTTGGCAAGTCGGATGCACCGACCGGAACCGAGGTGAGTTTCAAGCCGAGTTCCCTGACTTTCACCAAAACGGAATTCGATTTCCATTTATTGGAGCGCAGGTTGCGAGAGCTCGCGTTCCTGAATTCCGGTTTGACCGTGGAACTCGTCGATGAGCGACACGCGGAAATCCATAGTGAGACGTTCTGCTACGTGGGTGGATTGATCGAGTTTGTGAACTGGCTTGATCGTGGAAAGTCGCCGGTATTCGCGCCACCGATCAGCATTGGCACGAGTGATGCGACTTCAGGTATCAGGGTGGAATGTGCTCTGTCATGGAATGACAGCTTCCATGAAACCATGCTATGTTTCACGAACAATATTCCGCAGCGGGACGGTGGCGCGCATCTGGCGGGCTTCCGACAGGCCTTGACCCGCGTAATTTCTAAGTATTCAGAGGGTTTAGGAAAGAAAGACAGTCTGCAACTGGTCGGCGAAGACATGCGCGAGGGCCTGACCGCTGTTTTGTCGGTCAAGGTTCCAGACCCGAAATTCTCCTCACAAACCAAGGATAAATTGGTATCATCCGAGGTGCAGCCCGTGGTTCAAATGGCGGTCGCGGACACGCTGGGTCATTGGCTCGAAACGCACCCCAAAGAAGCGAAACTGATAATTGGGAAAATCATGGATGCGGCGGCAGCGCGTGAAGCTGCACGAAAGGCCCGCGAGCTGACGCGAAGAAAGGGCGTGCTGGACGTCTCGACGCTGCCAGGCAAACTGGCGGATTGTCAGGAGCGCGATCCCGCAAAGTCTGAGATCTTCATCGTCGAAGGTGACTCCGCCGGCGGTTCGGCGAAGCAAGGGCGCGACCGAAAGTTCCAGGCAATATTGCCCCTCAAAGGCAAGATTCTGAATGTTGAGCGCGCGCGTTTCGACAAAATGCTGTCCTCTGCTGAAATTGGCACTTTGATCACCGCTCTGGGTACAGGAATCGGTCATGCTGAGGCCGATCAGGGCGGCTTTGACATCGGCAAGCTGCGTTACCACCGGATCGTGATCATGACCGACGCCGATGTGGACGGGTCCCACATTCGGACGTTGCTTCTGACATTCTTCTTCCGCCAAATGCCGGAGCTTGTTGAGCGCGGGCATCTCTATATCGCGCAGCCGCCACTGTATCGGGCGAAGCGGGGCAATGACGAGCAATATCTGAAAGATGATGAATCGCTCGAGGCGTTTCTGCTGGAGAAGGCGCTGGATGGTGCAGAGCTGACCTACGCCGACGGACGAAGCACGACAGGTGCCACCTTGGCCGATGAAATGCGGTTTTTCGGTCAAGTCCGGGCACGACTCACTGCCTTGGCAAGTACTGCGCCCTCGGCCGTCTTGCAGCAGGTAGCCATCGCCGGTGGGTTTGGTCCGGGGCGAGACGGCGAGCTCGCCGGCTTGATGGCGGCGCGGCTGAACGACATCTCGGCGCCGTCGGAACGCGGCTGGGTCGTGAGTTGCAGCACGGATAGTCTGGCTCTGGCCAGAACGGTCCGCGGCGTGATGGAACGATACGTCCTGGAGGCACCGGTTCTGCGCAGCGCGGAAGCGCGTTGGCTGGCGGAGCACGCGTCGGACCTGCACGACAGGTTCGCGGCTCATGCACAACTGACCTTAGGCACCCAGTCAACGGCTGTCTCAGGACCTGCAGACGCTTACGAACTGGTTTTGGGTTATGGCAAACGGGGATTATTGATCCAACGGTTCAAAGGACTAGGGGAAATGAACCCTGAACAGCTCTGGCGAACGACGTTGGATCCGGCGGTGCGCACCTTGTTGCAGGTAAAGGTCGGCGATGACGAAGAGGCCGGACAGATTTTTTCAACTTTGATGGGCGACGTGGTCGAACCACGACGAGAATTCATCGTGGGGAACGCGCTGCGGGTTGCCAATCTCGACGTTTGAACCCTCGGTCATGGCGACCTTGAAACGGCGCGCCATGACCCCCGTGTCTGCCTCAGAATATGGTCCAGACGTATAGAAACAGCGTATTATTGTCCGCGGCGCTGCGTCCGAATCCATCATAGTTCGTGGTGCCGCCGTTGAATTTCGTAAACATCGTGTATTGAACACCGAACTTCAGGTTAACCAGGGGCGCCCACAGAGAATTCGCCTTACCGAAGGGAACCCAGTCAGCTTCCAACATAAGAGAGTTGGTATCCGGTTTGCCATCCGCGCTGCCGGCATCTGGGGTGCCGCCGGGATAGAGTAACGGATTTCGGTTGCCATAGAGACTGTCCCAGGAAACGTTGATGCCATAAGTGTTTTTGTAGTAATAAGTAAACGTTGTACGGGCATCAGTGAGATTATTGCCTGAGTTGGTCGACCCCCCGAGCGCGGTTGTGGCGCCGAGATTCGACGTTTCGTAGTCATAATGACCATCGAGCGTGAATGTATTGACTTGCCCGATATATTGCCATTCGGCATCGGCCATCCAATCGGTATAGCTGTCCTGGCCGTAGCCTGCGATAGCGGTGCGCTCGCTTGAGGCGGGATTGAAATTGGCGTGAAAGAAAGTGCCGCCGATATGAGCATTGTTGTTGCCCCAGTCCCACTCATAGGCGATCCGGGCGTAGGGTGCTGGCTCGTTGGTGGCGCCGGGTCCGTAGGCCTCACCCAAGGTCTTCAGAAAGCCGGGGGTCATGGTGGTATAGAGCCCCACATCGACGTAGATATGGTTGTCGATAAACGCGTAGCCGTCCACGCCAACAGCATTCCCCGCCAGGGAGCCCGATAATAATGTACCCGCGAGCGGACCAACGTTGAGCGCTGACGATACGTAGGGATAGCCCCACGGATACGTCGAATTGTAGGGGTCCGACAATCCGGGCGCGTTGTTGAAGGACAAGCCGTAGGTGGCACTATGCCCCATAACGGTGCCATTATAGGCAAGCCGCACATCGGTGTTGTCCCAATACATCTGGCTGCCGATACCGTCGAATGTGCCCTGCACGAAACCACCGATATGATCTGTCAGGCCGCCGGCAAGAAACACGTTGATCTGGTCCATCGCGAAATTGCCATTGTTACCGTAATGCTGAGAAACCGGCGCCGACTGGCCGCGTTGGGTGTTCGTATAGCTTCCGTAGAACATTGCGGATAAGGGAATATGCGCTCCGGGACCTGTGCCCCCGCGCAGCGTATACCCGCCCATCTTGAAGGCTCGCCCAAATGGCGTGAGGAACGGCCCGTAGGCCCCAACGTGGCACGCGCTGCAGGGCTGGCCAGTTTGCGCGGCGTAAGCCTCGACAGCGTGGGCCGCCCGAGGAAGGAAAAAAACTGTTGCGCCAAGCAGGGCGAACATGAGTGAAGAATTATGTACCTGGCGCATTGGGGTTTCCCCTAGTTTGGTTAGCAACTGCGGGAGAAGGTGGCGCGGGCAGGACGTTCCGGCGTTGATTTAGATCAGGCCGAAATTTACCTACGGTATAGCCACGTCGATGTGTTGCATAAGGGTAACTATACCGGCCAACTACATTATCCCGACCGCGTGCGCAGGGCATTCACGACCTGCTGAAGGTCGCTGAGGCTCAGCGCGCCTGGCGCCATCTGGTCGCCGAAAACGATGGCGGGCGTACCATGCAGGCCAAGTTTGGCCGCTAACTGCAGGTTCTGGTCGATCTGGGCCTGAACGGCCGGCGCGGCCATATCTGTTGACAGTTTCGACCAGTTCAGACCTGCCGCCCTCGCGGCTTTTTCAATGGTCGCCTGGTCCACCGTGGTGCCTTCGGTCATCAGCACCTGCTGCATGGCTGCATAGCCCCCCTGGCGCTGAGCAGCCAGCAAGGCGCGCGCCCCCAGGACACTCGCCGGGCCCAGAATCGGCAGGTCCTTCATAACGATGCGAAGATCCGGGTTGCGCGCAATCAGTGTCTTGATCGCCGGCCGCATGCGGCGACAATAGGGGCAGCGGACATCATAAAACTCGACGATGGTAACCTTGCCATGCGGGTTACCGATGACCGGGTCCGCCGGGTTTTCAAACAGCGCGGCATGGTTCGCAATGAGCGCCGCCTGGGAGGCATGGGCCTCGCGCGCCTGCTGGTCCGCGCGAAGGGCCAGTATGGCGTCGCGCAGGATTGACGGGTCCGTTCGTAGGGCATCGCGCATTATCTGCACGATTTCCGCGCGCTGCGCGGGGCTGAAGCTGCCTGATGGACCAGGTGACGGCGCCTGAGCATAGGCCAGCGATGCCATGGAAGACGCCAGGAGCAGAACCCCGGCATAGTGTGGCACGCCCAGGAATCGCCTGACTGAGCAACGCCGCAATTGCGTCAGGAGGCGGCAAACGGCATCGAACCACCAGCGGCGGGGCAATCCCCGCGACTGTCCCAGGCAAGCCGAGCAAGGGGTGGCCGGGCAGGCGCGGGTGCGCATGAAGCGTCTCGTCACTGGGGCCTCGCGAAGTTTGTCGGGCCTTTTACCCCAGGTCGGTGCAGGTTAGAACCAGAACGCTTTGAGCGAGGATGGAAGATGAAGACCAGGCGTGGCATTGCCGTCGTTATGGGGCTGGGTGTGGCCGCCCTGCCCGCCCTGCTTACCGCGTGCAGCACCGCAAGGCCAACCGACCAGGCAGCCTTTGCCGCGTCCCGTCCGGAAAGCGGAACACAAGGCGAAGTCTTGGGTGTTGCCGGGCTTGGGTCCCCGGAGATCGACGCGAAGAACAGCAAGGGGTCGAACGGAATTGGCGTGAACGTGTATTTGTGGCGGGGCGCCCTCGCCACCCTGTCGTTCATGCCTCTGCGCTCAGCCGATCCGTTTGGCGGGGTCATCATCACGGATTGGTTCGTGCCGCCAACCACCAACACCGAACGCTTCAAGGCAACCTGCTATATTCTGAGCCGGGAACTGCGGCCCGATGGGCTACGCGTCGCGATCTTCCGCCAGGTATTACAGAACGGCCAATGGGTCAGTGCAGAAGTGACCCCCAGTACCGTTTCCGAGATCGAGGATAAAATCCTGACAAGAGCCCGGCAGTTACGGGCTCAGGCGGATTAGGCCGCAGGCGCAAACCATGGTGAAGGTCGATGAAGCCCTTTGGCAGCGCCGCTGGAAGGAGGCCCGCTTATTTTCGGTGTCCGATCATCCGCCGCAGGAAGCCAAAACCTATTATGTCCTCGAGATGTTCCCATACCCGAGCGGGAGAATTCATATGGGGCATGTTCGTAACTATACGCTGGGAGACGTCGTAGCGCGCTACAAGCGTGCCCAAGGCTTCACCGTCCTGCATCCCATGGGCTGGGATGCTTTTGGATTGCCAGCGGAAAACGCCGCGCGCGACCGGGGTGTTCATCCGGCAACCTGGACGCGTGAGAACATTGCGGCCATGCGCACCGAATTACAAAGCCTAGGCCTATCGATAGACTGGGAAAGGGAATTTGCTACCTGCGACCCGGAATATTACGGCCGACAGCAGGACCTATTCATTGATATGTTCGAGCATGGCCTGGTAGACCGGCGTGAAAGCGCGGTCAATTGGGATCCGGTCGACCAAACCGTCCTGGCGAACGAGCAGGTGATCGACGGGCGCGGATGGCGGTCGGGCGCGCTGGTGGAACAAAAGCGCCTTTCGCAATGGTTCCTCCGTATCTCGGCCTACGCCCCGGCCTTACTCGCGGGCCTCAACAATCTGCCGCGCTGGCCGGAGCGGGTACGCCTGATGCAGGAAGCCTGGATTGGCCGTAGTGAAGGTGCAGAGATCCAGCTCGCGCTCGATACCCCGATCCAAGACCACCGAGCGATCACGATCTACACGACCCGGGCCGATACACTTTATGGAATGTCCTTCGTTGCACTGGCCGTCGATCACCCCTTATCTGCGGCCTGCGCTATCAGCGATCCAGCGGTTGCCGCATTCCTGGCCGATTGCCGTCGCCTGGGTACGAGCGAGGCGGCCATTGGCTCCGCGGAAAAGCGTGGCATCGATACCGGCCTTCAGATCAGGCATCCCTTGATTCCGGGACGGACGGTGCCGGTCTGGATAGCCAATTTCGTCCTGATGGATTACGGCAGCGGCGCAATCTTCGGCTGCCCCGCCCACGACCAGCGTGATCTGGAATTCGCACGCCTCACCGACCTCCCGGTATTGAGAGTTGTGCGGTCTGACACCGGCGAAGACGCGCCGATCGGAAGTGTCGCCTATACGGGTCCCGGCACGATGATGAATTCAGGTTCCGCCGATGGATTGTCTTCAGATGAAGCTCGAGCCCGAATTGTTGATCTGCTGATCGAGCAGGGTATTGCCCGGCGCGTGGTTAATTGGCGTTTACGTGATTGGGGGATATCGCGGCAGCGCTATTGGGGTTGTCCCATTCCGATTATCCACTGCACATCCTGTGGTGCTCAGCCAGTGCCGCGGCATGACCTGCCCGTACTTCTGCCAGACGATGTAAGCTTCGATTTGCCGGGAAATCCTCTCGATCGTCATCCTACTTGGGGAGTTGTCCCCTGTCCCAGATGCGGGCGGACCGCGAGACGCGAGACCGATACGTTTGACACCTTCGTCGACAGCGCATGGTATTTCGCGAGATTTTGCGCGCCACGGGCGTCGCAACCGATCGACCGAGAAGCGGCGACACGCTGGCTACCGGTTGACCAGTACGTCGGTGGAATAGAGCATGCGATCCTCCATTTGTTGTATGCGCGTTTTTTCACTCACGCCCTGCGCGATCTCGGCCGCCTCGACGTTTCGGAGCCTTTTTCCGGGCTGTTCACACAAGGGATGGTAACACACGAAACCTATCGGACCGGTGGCGGACAATGGGTTTATCCGGACGACGTCGACCGTAGTCCGGAGGGAGCGCGGCTCAGGGCGACCGGCGAGGAACTTCAGATAGGTCGCGTCGAGAAAATGTCCAAATCGAAATGTAATGTCATTGCTCCGTCGGCGATAATATCACGCTACGGTGCCGACACGGCGCGCTGGTTTGTGCTGTCGGATAATCCGCCCGAACGGGATATGGAGTGGACTGAAAACGGTGCTCATGGCTGCTCGAGATTTCTGCAGCGTATTGTGAGATTGTGTGAGGAAATTTCCGGCAGAAAAATTGATACAGGCTCGACGGGGCACGAATGTGGACCGGTTCAACGATCTTTGCTCAGGGCACAGAATCGTACCATCGCGTCAGTCACCGAGGCGCTGGAGCACTTCGCCTTTAATGTCGCAATTGCCCGGATACACGAATTCGTCAACACGCTTGCTGACGCCGCACAGGCTGGTGAGCCTGGCCTGAACACCGCGCTGCACGCGGCAGTGAATGTCTTATGCCGACTGATTTGCCCGATGGTTCCGCATGTGGCCGAGCACATCCATTCGGCCCTGTGTCCCGCATCTGATCGATTGGTCGCGGAAATGCCTTGGCCCGTAGCTGACGCGTCCTGGCTGATCGTGGATCGGGTGACCGTAGCCATACAGGTCATGGGCAAGTTGCGGGGTACGATCGAAGTGCCAGTTGATGCGCCCGCGGAAATAGTCCTCGAGACCGCCTTAAGGGAACCAACGGTCGCACGTGCGGTGGGTGATCGATCGATCCTGAAAAAGATTTACGTGCCGCGCCGGGTCCTGAATCTCGTGGTGCAGGAATGATCGCGCGATGCGCCAAAATTGGCGCCGGCATTTTGACGGTGTCGCTGTTGGCGGGGTGCGGTTTTACACCGCTCTACGCATCACACGATAGCACCGACAGTGTAGGGTCGAGCCTTTCCTCAGTGAATATTGCTTTGATACCGGACCGGGTTGGCCAGGAGCTGCGCCAGGACCTACAGCAGATCATGGCGGCGGACGGCAGCAATGGCGTGACCCACTACGATTTATATGTGACCGTGTCCATGTCCGAGAGTGACATCGCCATCAATCAGCAAACCGCCAGCACCCGTGCCCGGGATACTGGCGCCGCCAGCTGGGTATTGCGCAAAGAGGGTGAGAAGCACACTGAAGTGGCACACGGGGGCGCTCATGCGCTGGATGGCTACGACATCATAAATCAGCAGTTCTTCGCTGCCGACATGTCTCGCGAAGCCGCTTATCGCCGAATTGATAAGGCCTTGGCCGAGCAGATCGTCCAGCAGCTTGCGGTATATTTCCGTCAACACCCCGGTTAGAATTCATGAAGCTACAATCTCGGAAGTATGCAGGTTTTCTCAAAAGAATCGAGAGCTTCCGCGGATTATTGCTCTTCGGCGAAGATGCCGGCCTGGTGCGCGAGCAAGGCCAGGCGGCATTGAAACACGTCATCGGCGGTAGCGACGATCCTTTCCGTCTGTCCTGCCTGCAGTCTGGCGATAGCGGAGCTTTGGTCGGTGAGTTCCAGGCCGCTTCGATGACGGGTGGGCGTCGGGTGGTGCATGTCGGTGGGGCCAATGACGGATGGGCCGCGCCCGTAAAGGCTGCGCTGGCGACCCGCTCGGATAGTCTTCTGATCCTCGAGGCCGGCGACCTCAACTCACGCTCGAAGTTGAGAATCTTGTTTGAGGGCACGGATGATCTGGCGGCTTGCGCCTGCTACTCCGAGGCCGGGCCCGATCTGGAACGCACCATTGACGAGACCCTGAGGTCCCTTGGCCATGAGCCGACCCGCGAGGCTATGGCGTTCCTGAGTGCACATCTTGGAAATGATCGAGGAATCACGAGGCAGGAACTCGAGAAACTCAGTCTGTCCATTGGTGATGAGCGGCTGGTTTCATTCGAGGCTGCCAGCGCGATATGCGGCGATATGAACAGCGTTGACGTTGATGACGCGATCTTCTGCGCGCTATCGGGTGACCGATCATTGGCTGACCATAAGCTGGAGCGGGCTCTGGCTGACGGTGCAACGGCAGTCGGAATGTTACGGCGAATGCTGAGTCACACCCAACGTCTTATGCAGTTGCGTAGCACCATGATGCGTGATGAAAGCGATGCGGCTTCTGTTGTGCGAAACGCGCGGCCACCCGTTTTCTTTCGCCTTCAACCGATATTCACAAAAATTCTCTCGTCTTGGTCAATCGAGGATCTCTTCGTTCTGGCTCGGAACATCACAGAGGCTGAGCTGCGCTGCAAGCAAAGTGGAATGCCGGATCAGTGGATCTGCCGTAATCTTTTCGTTGCAGTCGCGGATTGTGCTGCGTCTCCCTCGGTTTGAAGAAGACCTTATCTCTTCGCCGCGATGCCCGGCCAATGCCGTAAGACCGGCCTCAGACTCAATGTTCCGCCTCAAGGACCTATTTCCACCACCCTCCGGCAGATCGCAAATGGTCCCGGCCGATGGCTGACGATAATGGCTCCCCGACCGCTCGTGGCAAGGTGGCTACCCAGGCGCTCGAGGACCCGGGCTTCGGTTTCCGGGTCCAGGCCCTCGGTGGGCTCGTCCAGAAGCAGCCATGGGGCCGGGCAAAGCAGGGCGCGCGCCAGCGCAAGGCGGCGTCGCTCTCCGCCGGAGAGGATCGTGCCGTCCTGACCAAGCCAGGTGTCAAGACCGCGCGGCAAAGCGCGAATCCGGTCATCAATGGCCGCTATCCGTAGCGCGAGCCAAAGCGCGGTATCCGGCGTATCCGGCGCGCCGAGACGCAGGGTCTCAGCCACCGTGGACGCTAGAATCGGTGCTTCCTGCGCGAGCCAGGCAAAGGCGGCACGGCACTGGGCGGGGTCCAGCACGTTGATATCGATCTCGTTCAGTAGAATTTCCCCCGGCGCAGCGGAACGAAGCGCCAGAAGTTGTTCGATCCGGGTGGTTTTACCCACGCCTGAGGGTCCAGCCAGACCAATGCTGTCCCCGGGCGCGGCGAAAAGTCCCAGCGAGCGGATGGTGATGCGCGGAGGCATGGTGAAGGTTTGGCCCGGCATGGTTTTCACAGCGGGGTTGGCGAGCGCGGCAATACGTGTCTGCGCGGCGGCCAGGACGGCATGGCGTTGGCCTATGCGAGCCGCGCCGCCGACCGATTCGACCGTGACCAATGTCGCAAGCAGGGCCAGGGCCGCGTGGGCCGGCGGTGTATGCCGCAGCAGCGCCACGATCGCGACGATGGCCAGAGCCGCGGCCAGCGCCTGAAACCGCTCAAGCCCGGCCATCTCGATCGTCAGCCGGGTTTGCGCGGCGATCAGGGCCTCGGACTCGGATTCGGTCTGTATCGCCGCAAAGGAATGCAGCCGATAGGCAGCAATTTCGGGCGCGGCCAGCAGGCGATTCAGAACGCCCTGTTTCAACCTGCCCTGAGCGGTCTGAACGTCGACACCGAGCGATAGCTGGCACCGGGCGCGACGGCGGGCGGCGAAAAACAGACCGGACAGAACGAGCAGTAGCGCGGGGATCGCGCGGGGCATGGCAAACGCCAGACACGACAATCCAGCGGCAGAGGCAGCCGCGGCGCCGGCAAGCGCGGTGCGCTGGATGAATGCCGTTTCGATTTCATCGACATCCTGGACGAATCGGGCCGTGGCCTCCCCCACGGAAAGGGCCAGCGCGACCGGGCCGGACGCAGCGATGGCGCGAAACAGGCGCGGGCGCATGGTGGCCAAGGCGCGCAACGCGGCATCGTGCCCGAGCAGGCGCTCGCCATAACGACCGGCGGTGCGGGCAATGGCGCAAAGGCGAATGCCGGCGCTTGGCAGCAGGTAGTTGAAACTCGTACTCGCGGCCAGTCCCGCCGCGCCGGCGGCGGCGGTACCAACAATGAACCAGCCGGAGAGGGAAAGCAGCCAAACCGCGCCAGCGCCCGCCGCTGCGGCGCAGGCGGCGGCCGCGAGGGTGAGGGGAAACTGGGCGCGCCGGGCGCTGTCAATCAATACGGCGCCATCGACGGGCGGGGGCATCACCCTATAGCCTGACGCCGGAGGTGCCTTCGGTCAATCACTTGGGCGCCGGCATAAAGCCGTGATAGAGCAACCCCATGGGGTGGGGCACCGAGTTTGCCCGGCGTAATGGAGCCGGGACATGACGGAAACAACAAAGGCGCAGGATATGGCGCCGCCCGCCACCATGCCCGAGGAACCAACCCAAGCGCTCCGCTTCGGCAAGGCACGGCATGACCGCAGCACCGCGTTGCAGGAAGATTACGTCGAGCTCATCGACGATCTGCTGGCAACTGGCGGCGAGGCACGGGCAACCGACGTGGCACGGCGGCTCGGCGTGACACATCCCACGGCGTTGAAGGCAATTGCCCGGCTGAAACGGGAGGGGTTGGCGGTTTCCCAGCCCTATCGGGGGATATTCCTGACCGAGGCCGGACAGGCGCTGGCCCGCAGCGTCCGGGCGCGGCATCGTCTGGTGGTACGTCTGCTGGTCGCGGTCGGAGTGCCGCAGGATATCGCCGAACAGGATGCGGAAGGCATGGAGCATCATGTTTCGGACGCGACCCTGACGGTGTTCGCACGCTTTCTTGACCGAAGCTGACCCGCGCGCCTTCATCATTTCTTCAGTAACCCCAAGCCAAACTCGCCGTCGCGCGGGCCGGGGCCGCGCGGTATCCGCCAGGAGGGCAACGGCATGATTCCGGTTTTAGCGGCAGAGGCGCTTGGCCAGATTGCCACAGCGGTATTTTCCGGCGGTAGCGGCAAATCGTCGGCCGGTCAGTTCCACGTGCCTCAGCGGGCGGGGGGCGGAAGCGTCGGGCCGGGCACGCTGGGCCGGCTTGCCAACAAAACCCATGGCGCTCTGCTCGGATTGCAGGAAACCGCGCCCGGATCGGCGATCCAGGCTGATGACCTCGCGTCAACGCCGGTTCGCACCGGCTAGCGCGGTATCAGCACGTCTCCCTGCCGAGAATTGATTCCGGCCTGAATAGGCCAGGCAAGGCATCACCTCGTTGAGAACCGTTGGATGACCCGTTCTTTATAACGGGTGTTCCCGGTATTGATCGGGCGTGACCCCAGGGCCGGAACGTAACAACTTGCGTTGCCCTTTGCCCCTGGCCCGACCTTGGAGTTTATTTTCATTCCTCCTGCCAGACGCTTGATGGCAATAGCCACCCCGCCGGAGAGGCAGCGCTATTGCGGCTCGTTGGGTTCTTTTGTTCTCAACCAGAACACCGATCTTCCAAAGTATTTAATCGCGTCCGGATCAGGAATATGTCTACCGTCCGGGCACGCCACTCGTCGTCGAATGTTCGAAATGCAGCGCCCGATCCGGGTGAACCGCCGCATGCATGGCGTGAGCCGCCATCGCGCCCTCGGAAAATCCCTGCAGGATGAGCTTCAACTTACCTTTGTAGTGAGCGACATCGCCCACGGCGAACACCCCGGGCACACTGGTCGCGCAGGTCGCGGGGTCTATCACCACCTGGTGTTGGGCCAGCGCCATGCCCCATCCGGCGATCGGGCCGAGATCGGTCGACAGACCGAAAAACGCCAACAGCACATCAGCCGGCAGTCGTTGCGCGTTGCCGTCCAGATCAGCGACCTCGACCGCCTCCAGCACACCATTCCCGCCGTGCAACGCCCGTAACTGGCAGGGTGTCACCAACCCCACCTCACCGCGCGCCGCCGCCTCCGCGAGGCGCGCGGCACTTTCCGGCGCGGCCCGGAACTTCGCCCGCCGGTGCACCAGCTTTATGGACGCCGCCGAGCCGATCAACGCCAGTGCCCAATCCACCGCCGAGTCCCCGCCGCCGGCGATCACCACATGCTTGCCCTGCAAATCCGCGCGCCGGGCCACGAAGTAGCGCACTGCCCCAGTCGCCTCGTAGGCCTCTATTCCGGGCAACGGCGGTCGGTTCGGCCCGAAAGCGCCAGCGCCGGCGGCCACCAATATCGCCTTGGCCGATATCCGCTCGCCCCGATCGCTGGTCAGCGTGAACGCCCCCGCGGCACCGCTCAGTCCGACCACCCGGCGCCCGAGCAGCCGCGGCACCTCAAACGGCGCCAACTGCGCTTCCAGCCGCTCGATCAGTGTCGCCGCGGCAATAGCGGGGTGCGCCGGGATATCGTAGATCGGCTTCTCCGGATACAGCGCCGTGCATTGCCCGCCGGTTTCGCTCAGCGCATCGATCAATATCGGCCGCAACCGTAGCATCCCGCATTCGAACGCCGCGAACAGCCCGACCGGGCCCGCCCCGATGATCGCCACGTCAGCTTCATAAGTCCCGCTCATGACCGCAAAGCTACTTTCTTTTCCGCGCTGGAAAAGCCATCACCACGCGCATGGGTGCGCCGCCATTGCCAGTCACCATCGCCGTGCCAGACCTCACAGCGCTCGACCATTTGGCCGAATCGCTCGTCTCCCACCTGTCGCCAGGAACCACCCTGCTGCTCAGCGGCCCGCTGGGTGCGGGAAAAACCGCCCTTGCCCGCGCCATGCTCCGCGCCCTTTGCCACGATCCGGCCCTGGAAGTTCCGAGTCCCAGTTACACCCTGGTCCAGACCTACCCGACACCACTCGGTCCGGTGCATCACTATGATCTCTGGCGTATCGCTTCCTGGCGGGACGTGGTCGAGTTGGGCTGGAACGAGGCCCGTGCGGACATCACGCTGGTCGAATGGCCGGACCGGCTTGGACCGTTGACGCCCGCCAGGCCCATCCGGCTCCAAATTGTGCCCGCCGCTGACGGCTCGACCCGCAACGTCACGTTATACCTTCCGTCATGACCGACACCTGTCAAATCGAAGTGTTCCTCGCGCGGGCCGGCTATGGCGCGGCCAGCCACACGCCCCTGCCACAGGATGCCGGCGACCGACGCTACACCCGCCTCACCGGCGGCCCACACCCCGCCGTGTTGATGCAAGCGCCCCCGAACGGCACGGAAAGCGTGGCGGCCTTCCTGCGCATCCGCGCCGATCTCGCGACGGCCGGGCTTTCGGTGCCCAGGTTGCTGGCGGCGGAACCCGCCCAGGGGCTTCTGCTGCTCGAGGATTTCGGTGAAAAAAATCTCGCCGCGCAGCTCGATTCCCTGTCCGATCCTGCCCCGCTGCTGCTCGCTGCGGCCGGAACCCTTGGCCCGCTCGGTCGGGTTCGCGTGTCCAACCTGCCCGCCTGGAATGCCGCCGCCATGACCGCCGCCACCGAGGCCACCTTCCTCGACTGGTGGTGGCCAGCCAGTTTCGGTGTTTCGCCCGCACCACAAATCCGCGCCGAATTCCGTGACGCGATGCTGACCATGCTCGCCCCGCTCGATGCCGGCCCGATCGGCTTCGTGCATCGGGATTATTTCGCCGCCAACCTGTTTCATCTCCCCGCTCGGCCCGGTATGAGACAAATCGGCCTGATCGATTTCCAGGATGCCGCCCTCGGCTCGCCCGCCTATGACTTGGTTTCCCTGACCCAGGACGCACGGCGTGACCTCCCGGCCGATTTGACGGCGCGGGCCGCGCAACGTCTGCTGGCCGCTCGCCCCGATCTCGACCCGACCGATTTTGACGCAGCCCTCGCGGTATGTGCGGCACAACGGCATCTGAGGGTGGCGGCGTTATGGGTTCGACTTCATCGGCGCGATGGCAAACCCGCCTATCTGGCGCATGGCCCGCGCTGCTGGCGCTGGCTCGCCACCGCCCTCGACCACCCCGCCACCGCGCCCCTCGCCGCATTTCTGGAGCATCATGTGCCGCCAGCAATGCGCGGCAATCCCGCCATGGTCCCGGCATGAACGCGCCTGTGCGCCAGGCCATGCTGCTGGCCGCGGGGCTCGGCATCCGCATGCGCCCACTGACCGACGAAACCGCCAAGCCCATGCTGCGCCTTGCCGGCCGCCCCCTTCTCGACCATGCGCTCGATCGGTTGGTCGCGGCCGGCGTCGAGCGGGTCGTGGTCAATCTCCATTGGCGGGCCGAAATCGTCCGCGCTCATCTGCGCCACCGTCCCGCCCCGCCCGAAATCATTCTCCGGCATGAGGAATCGCTGCTCGAAACCGGCGGCGCCATTCGCGCCGCGCTGACCGACGGCGCCCTCGCCCCCGAGCCGTTCTTCATCATCAACGGCGATGCCTTCTGGCTGGACGGCCCTACCCCCGCGCTAAACCGGCTGAAACACCGGTTCGACCCCGCCCAAACCGACGCCAGGCTGTTGCTGCACCGCACCTTCCAGGTTCATGCCGAAACCGGGCCGGGAGATTTCGCGCTCGATCCCTGGCTGACCCCGCGCCGTCGCCGCGAGCGGGAAATCGTGCCCTATATCTTCGCCGGCGTGCAGCTAGCCACCCCCGCCCTGTTCGCGGATACGCCGGAAGGCAGGTTCAGCACCAACCTGGTCTGGGACCGGGCACTGGCCGCCAACCGGCTACAGGCCTTCGTCCACGACGGTTTGTGGTTCCACCTCTCCACCCCTGCCGACCTGGCCGAGGCAGAAATCCGCCTGGCCGCCGCCGAAACCAGCGTCACCACATGACGATTAATGCCATCCGCCCCGGCGCGCCCTACCTGCCCGCGCTGGTGCGGCTTTGGCATCAGCATTGCGCCGCCTGCGGCCAACCCCCGGATGATGGGCTGATCCTCCTGCCCACCCGCCGCGCCGCGCGCGAACTGAGCCACGCCTTTCTCACCGCCGCCGCCGGACGCGCCCTGCTGCTGCCGCGCATCGTGCCCCTGGGCGCGCTGGACGAGGCGCATCTGGCGCTCGCCGGCAGCCTCACCCTGCCGCCAGCCATCGCCGCGCCACACCGGCTGGCTGTTCTGGCCAAGCTCATTCTGGCCATGGGTGGCGCCAACGGCGCGCCCACCAGCACCGGCCCCGCCTGGTTACTGGCTGCCGATCTGGCATCGCTGATGGACGAAGCCGAGCGCGCCGAAATCGACCTCGGTACCGGGCTCGCCGCCGCGGTCGAGGCCGCACACGCCGCCCATTGGCAAAAAACCTTGGATTTTCTGGGTATCGTCACCCGCGCCTGGCCCGATTATCTGGCCGAACACGGGCTGATGAACCCGGTCGCGCGGCAGATGCGCCTGATGGACGCGCAGGCAACGCTGTGGGCCTCCCATCCACCCGCCCAGCCCGTGATGGCGGTTGCCGGCGGCGCCGATATTCCAGCAGTGCGGCGCCTGCTGGCCACCGCCGCCACCCTGTCCAATGGCGCGGTCGTCATCCCCGGCCTCGATCCCGATCTGCGCGACGATGACGCGGCGGCGCTACCCCATTCCCACCCCCAAGCCGGCCCCGCCGCCATACGGCACGCCCTCGGCGCCGCCTCGGCCGAGGTGGTCTGGCACGGAGAGACCGCGCTGACCGGGCGCGCCACCCTCCTCAGCCGCGCCCTGCTGCCGGCAGACCAGCTTGACGCCTGGCGCCAGGTCTTCGCACCCGAGGCCGACGGCCTGAGCCAACTACCAGCGACCGATCTGCGCGAAGAGGCGCTGGCCATTGCGCTGGCGCTGCGCGATGCGCTGGAAACGCCGGGCCTGCGTGCCGCCCTGGTCACGCCAGACCGGGCGCTCGCAGCAAGAGTCGCGTGCGAACTCGACCGCTTCGGCATCATCGCCGATGACAGCGCCGGTGAGCCGCTGGCGGAAACCCCGCCCGCCGTGTTGCTGCGCCTGCTCGCCCGCGCCGCCGCCACCGGGCTGGCCCCGGTGCCGCTGCTGGCTCTACTCAAGCACCCGCTGGTCGGGGTCGGCCTTGCCCCCGAAGCGGCCAGGCAGCAAACCCGTGCCCTCGAAATTACCTGCCTGCGCGGCGCCCCGCCGCTGGCTGGCTTGGCCGGTTTACGCCAACGTCTGGACGCGCGCGCCACCGCGGACGGCCAGCCCGAATTGTTCGCCTTCATGGCAGCGCTGGAAGCCACGCTGGCGCCGCTGGCCCGCGTGATGAGCGCCGTCGCGCTGCCACCGTCGGACCTGTTCGCGGCCCTGATCATCAGCGCCGAGGCTCTGGCCGCCACCGACGACACCCCCGGCCCGGCCCGGCTTTGGGCGCAGGAGGAAGGTGAGGCCCTGGCCACCCACCTGACGGAAATCCTGGAAGCCCTTCCCGCCCTGCCGGATGACACGCCCTCCGGCCTGCCCATGCTGCTCGATGCGCTGCTGGCCGGCGCCGTGGTGCGTGGCCGGCGCGCCCAACGCGGCCGGGGCGACGTAACCGAGCATCCGCGCATCGCCATCTGGGGTCTGCTCGAGGCCCGTCTGCAGGACGCCGATCTGATCATTCTCGGCGGGTTG
>JAJXVA010000189.1 GCA_021782435.1 Pseudomonadota bacterium | reverse complement strand
GCGCCGCGATCCTGGAATTCGGGTTGCTCGGCGCGGCCGCCGGGCTGGTCGCCACCGGCCTCGGGCTCGCCGCCAGCTATGCGGTGCTGCGCTTCGTCATGCACGCCCCCTGGCACTGGCATGTCGGCATGCTGCTCGCCGCCCTCGCGGCCGGCATGGCCATCATGCTGATCCTCGGCCTCGCCGGCACCGAGGCGGCCCTGCGCGCGCCCGCCTCGCGCTATCTGCGCACCCCATGACCGGCGCCCGCCAGCGGCCCGGCGCGGCGGTTTGACATACCGCATGGCGCGGCGCTTGGTTACCGCGGTTTAAGTCGGCCGGCGACTTGCG
Organism: Pseudomonadota bacterium; assembly: GCA_021782435.1. Classification (GTDB taxonomy): domain Bacteria; phylum Pseudomonadota; class Alphaproteobacteria; order Acetobacterales; family Acetobacteraceae; genus JAJXVA01. The sequence goes on along the minus strand of JAJXVA010000189.1, from coordinate 4,023 downwards.
CGCTCCGGCGCGGCATACGACATACCGGAACAAACGCGGGTCGGGCCGGTTCCAGGTCCGCCCCACCACAAGGAGATCGTTTCCATGGCCTTCGGTCCTGATTTCCGGACGGTGACTGCCGGCGGCGCCACCCAGGCCGCCGTCTACGACGCCGGATTGCGGGCATACATGCTGCGCGTCTACAACTGGATGGCCTCGGGTCTCGCGCTCACCGGCATCATCAGCTTCGGCATCGCGCACAGCCCGGCCCTGCTCCATTTGTTCTATCAGCCGGTCGCGACCGCGACGGGCACCATGATACGTCCGACCCCGCTCGCATGGCTCGCCATGATGGCGCCGCTGGCCTTCGTTCTGGTGCTGAGTTTCGGCGTCAACAAGCTCTCCAGCCGCGCCGCGCAGGCCCTCTACTGGGCGTTCTGCATCGCCATGGGGGCGAGCCTCGCCAATATCTTCCTCGCCTATACCGGCACCTCGATCGCCCGCACCTTCTTCATATCGGCGGGCACCTTCGCCGGCATGAGCCTCTGGGGCTACACCACCCGCACCGACCTCACCCGCTTCGGCAGTTTCCTGATGATGGGTCTGTTCGGCATAATTCTTGCCATGGTGGTGAACATTTTCGTCCACAGCACAACGGTTCAGCTGGTGGTGAGCCTGCTCGGGGTGCTGATCTTCACCGGCCTGACCGCGTTCGACACTCAGCGCATCAAGGCGAACTACATCCAATACGCCTATGCCGACGGGCCCGAAATCGCGGCCAAGCGCGCCGTCTTCGACGCGCTGTCGCTGCTGCTGAACTTCATCAACCTGTTCCTGATGCTGCTGCAGTTCACCGGCAACCGCCGCAGCTGACCCGGCAAGCCTGGCTCGGCCCGGTCGGATCGACCAGGCCGGGTCGGGTCGGGTCAGGTCGGTCGGATCGACTCGGTCAGGTCGGGGAAAACCTCGCCTTGAACATGTGCCGGTCGGCGGGAAAGGAAAACCGCACATCGGTCACCAGCGCGCCCGCGTGCCAGGTGCGCCGGCGCAGGCACAGCAGCGCGGCGCCGCGGCGCAGCTGAAGCTGCCGCGCCACCCCCGCCTCGGCCGAGGCCGCCGATATCTCGTGCTCGGCCTGGCTCCAGGGCACGTGGTGCAGCAGCCACGCTCCGGGCGCCTCCTGCTCGAACCGCGCCTGGCGCGCCCCCGGCACCGCGGCAATGCGGATCAGCCGCTCCTCCCAGGCCACCGGCGCGCCGTCCAGCCAATGCCGGCAATGCACTTCCAGCAACGCCTCTCCAGCGGTGAATTCTCCCGCCGCCGCCACGATCTCGCGCCGCAACACCACGTCATGGGCATAGAGCTTGCCGCTCCGCTTCGCCTCCTCGGCGAAATCCCCGATCCCGAGCACCGCCTGCTCGGCCGGCGGCGCGGCGACAAAACTGCCGGCGCGGCGGCGGCGCACGATCATACCCTGCCCCGCCAGGCGCGACAGCGCCTTGTGCACGGTCATGCGCGCGCACCCGTATCGGGCGGTCAGCTCGGCCTCGGTCGGAATGCGCTGGCCCGGCGCCCATGCGCCATCCAGGATCAGTCGTTCGATCTCGTCGTGTATGGCCGCGGCAATTCCGGTTTCCCGGGTCATGATGGGGCTACTCTGCGGCTAAGTCAGCAGGCGCCGCAAGGCCCTGGCATAGGCGGCGCCGATCGCCTCGCCGTCCACGTGCCGGCCGCCGCGCACGCGCTGCCGGCCACGGCACCAGACCTCCGCCACCACCGGTCGCGAGGCGCCGAAAATCAGGCTGTCCAGAACCTCATCCTCCGTCTTGCCCACCAGCGCCGGGTGGGTCGCGTCCAGCGTCACGATATCCGCCACCGCCCCCGCCACGAACCCGGCCGGACCACTGCCCAGCGCCCGCGCGCCGCCGTCCAGCGCCGCCTGGAACAGACGCATCCCGGTCGATGATGCCGCCGCCCCCGCCAGCACGTTGCGCCGGCGCAAGGCCAGGCGCTGCGCATACTCCAACTGGCGCAATTCCCCCGCCGCGTCGATCTGCACGTTCGAATCGGTGCCGATGCCGAACCGCCCCCCCGACGCCAGAAATTCCGGCACCGGCGCCACACCATCGCCGAGGCTCGCCTCGGTGATCGGGCAGAATCCCGCGGTCGCGCCGGTCCCCGCCAATGCCAATGTCTCAGCCCTCGTCATGTGGGTTGCGTGAACCACGCACCAGGCCGCGTCAATAAACCCCTGATTGAGCAACCATTCAACCGGGCGTTGTCCCGTCGCCGCCAGGCACGCCTCCACCTCGGCCACCTGCTCGGCCGCGTGAATATGCACCGGCCCCGCCCCGCGAAGCGCCAGCACCGCCCGCAACTGCGCCTCGGTCACCGCCCGCAAACTATGCGGCGCCACCCCCAGCACCGCCCCCGGCACCGCCCGCAGCGCCTGCCGTGACGCCGCGAGCAAGGCCGCGAACCCGTCCGGCGTGGTCAGGAACCGCGCCTGCCCCGGGCTCGGCGGGGCCGCGTCGAACCCCCCTTGGGCATAAAAGCACGGCAGCAGCGTCAGCCCTATGCCGCTCGCGCAGGCGCCCGCCACGACCGCCTCGGCCATCGCCGCCAAATTCGCGTAAGGCCGCCCCGCGGGGTCGTGGTGCAGGTAATGGAATTCCCCCACCCGCGTGAACCCGGTCTCCAGCATCTCGGCATAAGCCTGCGCCGCCACCGCCGCCACGTCGTCCGGCCCGAGCCGCGCCAGAAACCGATACATCACCTCCCGCCACGTCCAGAAACTGTCCTCGCCCGCCCCCCGCCGCTCGGCCAGACCCGCCATGGCGCGCTGAAAGGCGTGGCTGTGGACATTGCCAAGGCCCGGCACCGCCAGCGCCGTCCGCGCCTCATCCGCCGCCGCCCGCACCCCCGCCGCCACCGCCACGAACACCCCGTCCCGCCACGACAGGCGCACCCGCCGCGCCCAGCCGCCCGGCAACAGCGCCGCATCACAGAACAAGGTTTGATCCATCACGACACCTGGACGGCAAACGAGGTTGGCGTTACTAATTTTGTATAGACAATTAAGCGGAACACCAACCATGCAGGTGGACCAGCTCTGGCGCAATGCCCGGCTCATCACCCTCCGCGGCGACGGGCTCGGCCTGATCGAGCCAGGCCTGCTCGCGGCCAAGGCCGGCACCCTCGTCTATGCCGGGCCCGCCGCCGAGGCCCCGATGATGGAGGCCGCCGAGACGACCGAGTGTGATGGCCGCTTCATCACCCCGGGCCTGATAGATTGCCACACCCATCTCGTGTTCGGCGGCGACCGCGCGGCCGAATGGCAGGCGCGGCTGGCCGGCGTGCCCTACGCCGAACTCGCCCGCACGGGCGGCATCCGCGCAACCGTCGCCGCCACCGCCCAGGCCTCGGAAGCCGCCCTGGTCGCCGCCGCGCGAACCCGCCTCGCGCGCATGGTCGAGGACGGGGTCACGACCGTCGAGGTCAAATCAGGGTATGGCTTGTCGCTCGAGGCCGAATTGCGGCAGTTGCGCGCGGCCGCCGCGCTGCACCGCTGCGGCCTCGCGCGCATCGTGCCCACCCTGCTCGCCGCCCACGCCCTGCCCGACGGCATGACCGAGGACACCTACCTCGAAACCGTCGCCCTGCCCCTCATCCGCGCGGCGGCGGCGCGCAACCTCGCGCACGCGGTCGACGGGTTTCTCGAACCCATCGCCTTCTCGGCCGCCGCCATCCGCCGCCTGTTCAGCGAGGCCCGAGCCCACGGCCTCGCCTGCAAACTCCACGCCGACCAGCTCTCCGATGGCGGCGGCGCGGCGCTGGCCGCCGAATTCGCGGCACTCTCGGCCGACCATCTGGAATACGCGGCCGAGCCCGGCCTCGCCGCCATGGCCCGCGCCGGCACGGTCGCGGTGCTGCTGCCCGGCGCCTATCTCACCCTGCGAGCAACCGACCCCCCCCCAACCGCCACCATGCGGGCCAATGACGAGCCCATGGCCAGCACAACCGACCCCACCCCCGCGTCATCGC
>JAJXVA010000018.1 GCA_021782435.1 Pseudomonadota bacterium | reverse complement strand
ATCTGTCTCGGGGGGGGTAGCGGCAGGGAAAGGAGATCATCGAGGCTCTGTGGCACCCGGCCGGCAAGCTCGGCCTGGCGAGCGGCGACATCGACACGAAAATAATGGAGTGCGTGCAAGGTGGCGGCGGTTGGGGACGGCACCCAGGCGGTGCTGGCCCCGGCGCGCGGATGGGCGATTTTGCTGTCCAGCATGGCATGCATGCGATCGGGCATGGCCCACATGCCCTTGCCTATCTGGGCACGGTTGGCGAAGCCCGTCGCAAGACCGATGGTGACATTACGATTCTCATACGCCGTGAGCCAGGGCAGGGATTTGAAATCCGCCTTGCGGGGCACCGGACCGGCTTCCATGCTGGTATGAATTTCGTCGCCGGTGCGGTCGAGAAAGCCCGTATTGATGAACACGACCCGATGGCGGGCCGCGTGAATGCAGGCGGCGAGATTAGCGGAGGTGCGCCGTTCTTCATCCATGATGCCCATTTTGAGTGTGTTCGGCGGCAGGGACAGCAGGGTTTCGATGCGCTCAAACAGCGCATTGGCGAGGGCCACTTCATCGGGACCGTGAAGCTTGGGCTTGACGAAATAGACCGCGCCGGCCGGAGAATTCCGGCGCGGCGCGTTCGGCCCGATATCGTGCAGCGCGATGGTGGCGGTGATGAGGGCATCCAGGAAAGTTTCAGGGATCTGGCTGCCATCTGCCAGCGTGACGATGTCGGTCAACATATGGTGGCCGACATGGCGCACCAGCATACGCGCGCGCCCGGGAAGGAGAAATGGTATGCCGTTGAGCGCGGTGTAGGCGCGATCCTCGGCGAGAGCCCGGGTAGTGTGTCCGTTGCCATTGGGAATTTGTGCGGTGAGCGTGCCCTGCATCAGGCCGAGCCAGTTGCGATAGACGCCGACTTTGTCCTCGGCATCGACGGCGGTGACGGAATCCTCCGCGTCCATGATGGTGGTCAGGGCGGACTCGAGAAGGATGTCCTTGACGCCCGCGCTGCCCGGCCAGCTACCAATGCTGGATTGGTGATCAATCGTCAGTTCGATATGCAGCCCGTTATGCTGGAGCAGGATGGCGTCAGGATTCCTCGGGCTGCCACGATAACCGCGGCATTGCCCGGGATTGGCCAACTCAGCTTGCGACTGATTGGGGAACCGAACGACTAGGCGACCGGATTCAATAAAATAATCGGCCGCATTGGCGTGGCTGCCGTTGGCGAGAGGGACGGCTTCATCGAGTATGGCGCGGGCAGTGGCAATGACCGCTTTAGCACGCGCGACGTCGAACTCCCCCTTGGTCGGCGGGCTGCCCGGCGCATCCGTGCCGTAGAACGCATCATACAGGCTGCCCCAGCGGGCGTTGGCGGCATTCAACGCATAGCGGGCGTTGCTGACCGGCACGACCAATTGCGGGCCGGCGAGGCGGGCGATTTCGGGGTCGACGCCGGTGGTGGCGATGGTGAAGGGAGCGGGTTCCGGTTTCAAGTAGCCAATGGACCGGAGCATGGCACCATAAGCGCCCGCATCGTGCGGTTGGCCGCGATGGGCGCGGTGCCAGGAATCGATTTCGGACTGGAGTCGGTCGCGCTCCGTGAGCAGCGCGGCGTTTTGGGGAGCGAGATCCGCCAGGATATCGGCGAATCCTTGCCAAAGATGGGTTTCGGTGAAGGGAAGACCGGGCAGAACCTCCCGTGCGAGGAACGACCTGAGCGGAGTGGCGATGGAGAGGCCGGCGATTGTCAGATGATCACGCATTGTGGTCCGATACCTAGAATCTGATGGCGTAGTTTAGCGAAATTTGCCGCATTGCACAAAACCGTTTGACAGGGGGAGGCCGCGATTATGCGTCAAGCGAGACGGAAGCTGCGGGTGGAGCGCATGGCGGCGCTGACCGATGGGTTGGTGGCGATCATCATCACGATCATGGTACTCGATTTGCCATTGCCGAAAACACCAACACTGGCCGGCGTGGCGCCCCTGGCGCCGGTTTGTGCCGCCTATGTGCTGAGTTATGTGAATATCGGGCTATTCTGGAACAACCACCACCACATGTTGGCCCTTGCCGAGCAAGTGAACGGGCAGGTGTTGTGGGCCAATCTCGCGCTGCTATTTTTTCTTTCGCTAATGCCATTCGTAATCAGGTGGATTGGGTATTCCGGCCTGGCCGTGTTGCCAGTGGTCGCGTACGGCGCGGTGCTGGCGGCGGCGGCACTGAGCTATCGGTTGCTGGAATTCGCACTGATAGATTGTAACGGCGGCGGAGACGGCGCAATGGCCCAGGCGTTGGGCCGAGATACGAAAGGCTTGATTTCCCTGATATTGTATGTTCTGGCGTGCGCGCTGGCCTTTGCGCAACCTCTGGTTGCTATTTTCATCTATGTTGCGATTGCCGGGTGGTGGTTGGTGCCGGATCGACGGGTGGAGAAGGCTCTGTGATAGGGTATTTGCAGCCGCGATCGGGCAAGGCTGCTTTTTTGGGTAGGTAAATGGGTGCGGCTGTTGCCAAAGAGGCACTGGCAGGCTTAGGGTTTCGACCAGCCAAATTCCCCCGAGGCGCCAGCAAAGGCTGCTGGGCCCGGGCGGCGTTGGCTGTGAATTCGTCTTATTCATCCATCGCTTGCGTATGGTTGGTCCTGGCGAAAACTTTACCGGGAAAGCCGCGCATAACGCCCAAAGAACAGGGAGCATACTATCATGCTGGGACAACGAAATTTTTTGTTGTTGGCGGGCACCGCGCTGGGCGGCTGCCTGACGATGGCCGCCTTGCCCACCGCGCGTGCCGCGACACTGGGCGTGCCGCCACCACTTTCGTATCCGACGGCGCAGTATTTGAAGGCCAATCCGGCGGCGCGGGCCGGCTTGCTGGGACGCATGGCCCAGCGCCCGATGGATGCGCAGGTCAGCGACAGCCATCGCTTCACAGCGACGACGGGCGGCACTTGGAGCCTGGTGACCACAGCGCCGCGCAGCGGCCTGACCTCGCCTGAATTGATGACAGACGGTACTGTGCTGGTTCAGGACGGCGATTCGCCGCAATGGTTTCGTCTGACGCCGGACGCGAAAGGTAATTACGCCGCCGGAACATGGCGGAAAGTGGCGATGATGCCGGTGGTCGGCGGAACCCAGTATGCCCCACTTTACCATGCGACCGGCGTGCTGCCCGACGGCCGTATGATCGTTATGGGTGGGGAATATAATGCTGGCGCCGCGGTGTGGACCAACCAGGGTGCGATCTACGACAACAAGACCAATAGTTGGACGCCGGTGATGCCGCCTGCAGGCAGTGCCTGGGCTCAGATCGGCGATGCGCAGAGCGTGGTTCTGCCGAGCGGGCACTTCATGCTGGCCTCGTGCTGCGCCTATCCCGACGCCAATGCGTTGTTCAACCCGCAAAGCCTGAACTGGAAGGCGACCGGGGCTCCGGCCAATGCCGGTGCTTACCAGGACGAGCAGGGCTACGAGTTGATGCCGAACAATAATGTTCTGACGATCGATATCTGGACGAACTATCCGAATGGCCCCGCGAACAACGCGGAGATGTATTCCGGCAAAGCGGGAGGTACTTGGTCACCGACGGCCAATCTGCCGGTTTCGTTGCCTGACCCTTGCGGCACATATGAAATCGGCCCTGCAGTGACGCGCGGGAACCGGACGGTGGTGGCATTCGGTGCCAACACCGGCTGCACGACGCCCACTGACCCGACAGCGATTTACAATGTATCAGCAAATAGCTGGACGCAGGGACCAAACGTACCGCAGGTTTGCGGGTCGTCAGGTACTGATGGTTGCGATCTGGCGGATGCACCTGCGGCGCTGGAGCCAAATGGAAATATTCTGTTCGCGGCGAGTTCTGGCTATGGCAGCCGTCCAACGCATTTCTTCGAGTTCCTGCCCGATAACACGATCGTTCAGGTGTCCGATCCTTTGTTGAATGCGTCAGTTTCGGGATCGTACTACTACAACTTGCTACTGTTGCCATCGGGTCAGATATTGATGACCGACTTCAGCGGTACGGCGGAAATCTATACGCCTGCTGGTCATGCGATGCAGAGCATGGCGCCGGTGGTGACCAACATACCGACGACGCTGACCCCCGGCACGACCTACAGCATGGGTGGTAACCAGTTGAATGGCGTGAGCCAGGGGGCCTATTACGGGGACGACGCACAGATGGCAACGAATTACCCCGTCGTACGAATCACGAATGCCGCGACCGGGGATGTGGCCTATGCCCGGACCTTCGGCTACAGCAGCTACTCGATTAAGCCGGGGGTGGCTTCGACGGCGAAATTCAGGGTGCCGACCGGAATCGAGACCGGTTCAAGCACGTTGCAGGTCGTGGCAAACGGCGTGGCATCGTCGCCAATCTCGGTCACGATTAACTAACCACCGATCAGCCAACCAATAAGCAGGCCCCGCACAATCGCGGGGCCTGGATTTTTGTCCTCGGCGGGCCTGGTTTCCGGAGCCACGCCGGGCGTAATGAGGGAGCATCCGATGCCTATGCTACTGACGCGCGGCGCCACAATGGCGCTGGCATTGTGCTTGGCGCCTCCGGCCCTGGCGGCGGGCGTGGCGGTGATGCCGCCGCTTTCCTATCCGACGGCCCAGTTCCTGGCGGCGAATCCCCAGGCCCGGGCGCGGCTTCTTTCGGGTCTGGCGACCCGGCCGATGGCGGCCCTAGCACCGACCGCTCATCGATTTGTGCCGGCGAAGGGCGGCACCTGGACCGCGGTCACGGCCGCGCCACGGAGCGGATTATGCACGCCGGAACTGATGACTGATGGCACCGTGCTGTTTCAGTCGTGCAATACCAAATACTGGCTGAAGCTGGCACCGGACGCGAAGGGCAACTACGCCGATGGCAGTTGGACCACAATCGCGACGCTGCCGGTGATAAACGGTACGCAATACGCGCCACAATACCACGCGGCGGCGGTATTGCCGGACGACCGGCTTATTATTATGGGCGGTGAATACAATGGCTCCAGCAGCGGGGTATGGACCAATCTGGGCGCGATTTACGACCCTGTGGCGAATAGTTGGACACCGGTGACGGCACCTGGCGGCAGCAGCTGGAGCCAGATCGGTGATGCGCAGTCGACCGTTCTCGCCAATGGCACATTCATGCTGGCATCGTGCTGCGCAAACCCGGCCACCGATGCACTGCTGGATGCCAGCACCCTGACCTGGACGACCACCGGCGCGCCGACCGCCGGCGATAATTACCAAGACGAGCAAGGCTATGAGCTGCTGCCGACCGGTGATGTGCTGACGCTCGACGTGTGGACCAACTATCCGAACTACGGCGCAACGAACGCAGAATCGTATCTGCCGAGCTCGGGCACCTGGGGCGCAGCAGGAAATTCCACCGCATCGCTGGTTGACCCGTGCGGCTATTGGGAAATCGGCCCGGCCGTGTTGCGCACCAACGGCACCGTGGTTGGGTTCGGCGCCAATACCGGCTGCACCACGCCGGCCGATCCGACTTCGGTCTATAATGTGAAAGCCAATAGCTGGAGCGCCGGGCCGAACGTGCCGCAGGTCTGCGGCAGCGGCGGCACTTCGGGCTGCACGCTGGCCGATGCGCCGGCCGCGCTGGAGCCGAACGGGCGGATTTTGTTCGCCGCGAGTTCGGGGTTCGGCTCGCCACCCACGCATTTCTTCGAGTTTCTGCCGAACAACACCATTGTTCAGGTAACTGATCCGCTCTACAACGCTTCGCAATCGGGTGCGTATTATTACAACCTGATGGTATTGCCGAGCGGGCAGGTAATGATGACCGATTTCAGCAGCCAGGCTGAAATCTATACCCCTATTGGCAAGCCGACCACGCATGAAATGCCGGTGATCAAGAAAGTGCCGACCACGATCACCCGTGGCACTTCCTATACGGTGGCGGGTTCGCAATTGAACGGGCTTTCGCAGGGCGCGTTCTATGGCGATGACGCGCAGATGGCGACGAATTATCCGATGGTGCGCATCACCAATACCGCAACCGGGGATGTGTCCTATGCCCGAACCAGCGGCTTCAGCGCCATGTCGGTCAAAGCCGGGCAATTCTCCCGTGCCAGCTTCGTCCTGCCGACCACGGCCGAGACCGGGGCCAGCACCCTGGTCGTGGTAGCAAACGGCGTCGCCTCCACGCCGGTCAACGTCACGGTCGACTGATAACCGCCGGCACCTCGGTCACAGCGCCGTGCGCGGCCCGAATCCGGTCTTGCCATGACCCGATTCGGGCCGATTTGCTGTCGGCACGAACCAGGACCGAAGGGAGGGGCGGCTATGACGCGGTGGATGATAGTGGTGGCGGCGTGTCTGGTGGCGGGGCCGGCCTTTGCCGCCGTTACGCCGGCGGACGAGATTTCGGAAGCCCCGGCGCATTTCGTGCCACCCCAAACGGTGGGAGATTATACCCGTCGCGACGTGATGATACCGATGCGTGACGGGGTGAAGCTACACACCGTGATTCTGATTCCGCGCGGCGCCCATGATGGGCCGATGCTGCTGACCCGCACCCCCTATGATGCGACAGCCCTGACCAGCTACCACCAATCGGCCAACCTGGCCGGGGCGCTGGATGGCTACGACAATGCCGATGATATCATCGTTGCCTCCGGCTATATTCGGGTAGTGCAGGATATTCGCGGCAAATACGGCTCCGAAGGGGCTTATTTCATGAACCGGGCGCCGATCGGGCCGCTGAACCACAGCAAAACTGACGAAGCGACCGATACGTACGACACCATAGACTGGCTGGTCCACCACGTGCCCGAGAGCAACGGCCGGGTCGGCACGATCGGTATTTCCTATGATGGCTGGACGACGCTGATCAGCCTGATGCACCCGCACCCGGCGCTGAAGGCGGCGGTGCCGATGAACCCGATGGTGGATGGTTGGCGCGGCGATGACTGGTTCCACAACGGCGCCTTTCGCCAGGACGGATCTTTGAATTACGTCTATGAGCAGGAAGCGACGCGCGGCAACACGGCACTGTTTCCGGTGGATGCGTATGATGATTACACCGAATTCCTGCGCGCGGGCTCGGCCGGGGCTTTTGCTCAGAGCCGGGGCGAGATGGCAATTGGATTCTACCGGAAACTGACCGAACACCCGGATTACGATGCCTTCTGGCAGAACCAGGCCATGGACAAGCTGCTGGCGGCGCAACCGCTGACAGTGCCGACCCTGCTGGTTTCCAGCGAATGGGACCAGGAGGATATATATGGCGCCATGGCCGTATGGAAGGCACTGGCGCCCAAGGACGACAGCCATCAGTTGTACCTCGCCATGGGGCCCTGGCACCACGGGCAGGAAATCGGCAAAGCCAGCCGGGCGGGGAATATCCCCTGGGGATCGGACACCGCGCTATGGTTCCGCTGGCATGTGCTGAAGCCGTTTCTGGACCATTATCTGAAAGGTGAGGCTACCCCGCCGCCGGCACGGGTGACCGCTTTCGAAGCCGGTACCAATCGCTGGGAGACGCTGTCCACCTGGCCGCAAGGCTGCGACCAGGGCTGCACCATCAGCCAGCGCAAGCTCTATCTCCTGCCCAACCGTGGGCTCGGCTTTTCCGCACCGACCGCGGGCAGTGTCGCCAGCTATGTTTCGGATCCGGTCCACCCCATTCCCTTCATTCCCCGCCCGGTGCATCTGCTGATCAATTCCGAGGGACCGGACTGGAAGAACTGGTTGACCACCGACCAGCGGCCGGCGGAGGCGCGGCCCGATGTGGCGAGTTTCGAGACCGCGCCGCTCACGCAGCCGGTCAAACTCGCCGGGCATCCGTACGCCGACCTGCTGGCCCAAACCACCGGCACGGATGGGGATTTCGTCGTGAAACTGATCGATGTCTACCCGGACGAGGTGGCCGTACACCCCGAACTTGGAGGGTATGAGCTGATGGTTTCGGCCGATATTCTGCGCGGGCGCTTCCGTGACAGTTTCACCGCCCCTTCCGCTATTCCCGCCAACACGACCGAGCGTTACCATTTCCTGTTGCCGACGGTGAATTACGTGTTCCAGCCTGGCCACCGTATCATGGTGCAGGTGCAGTCCACCTGGTTTCCGCTTTACGACCGCAATCCGCAGAGCTATGTGCCCAATATATTCTTTGCCAAACCGAAGGATTACGTGCCGGCGACCATAACGCTCGAAGCGGGTAGCGCGGTCGATCTGCCCGTGGTCAGCCGATGAGCGGCTCGGGCGCGACGAAAATCGCCTCGATCGGGGCTTCGAAACAGGCGGCGATGCGGAAGGCGAGCGGTAGGGCGGGATCGTAACGGCCGTTCTCGATCGCATTCACGGTCTGGCGGGAAACGCCGAGGCGCGCGGCGAGGTCGGATTGGGACCAGCCGCGCGCCGCACGCCGTTCACGCATATCGTTTTTCACCGCGCGTAGTGGCGGTTGGCGAGCACGAGGCCGGCGACCCATAAGGTGGCCATGAGCGGCCAGACGCTGAACAGGGAGACGCGCGGCAGGCCGGCGAGTTCGAGGAAGCCGTAGGCGAAAGTGAGCAGCGCCGTCAGCGCGAAGGCGAAGCCCAGGGCTTCCAACTGGATACGGCGCTGCAATTCATCGAGCCGGCGCAACTGGCGCAATACGACCCAGGCCAGCGCCCCTGCCGGCACCATGGGCAGCAGGATCACGACATAGCGTGACGCCTGGCCGCCGAGATGGGGAAAGAGGGTCAGAGAAACCACCAGCAACCCGGCATAGGCCAGCAAGGCCAAAGCGAGTTCCAAGGCATAACGGCGCCAGCCCATGTCGCATACTCCCGTGAGGTAAAGCATGCTTTACATTGTGGCCCCGGTCGGACGATGTCAAGCGTGCTTTACATCATCCGCGCCGCGCCCCAGCCTGGTGGGCGCCTTTCGCGCGCTCGCGCGCGCGTGGCTTACTGGTCGCGCGAGCAGACGGTGGTATTTTCCGGACCGCCCGCGCAGTTCAGGTTTTTGTAAGACGGGTCGACGGGCGGAAAGGAGGAAACGATGCCGGCCGGGTGGGCGCCGAGCGGTGTCATGTCCGCCGAGCGGTTGGCGCGCTGGGCGGCGCTCATTTGCGACGCGGGTGCCGCGCAGCCGGCAAGGAGGGCGAGAAGGACGAAGGCAGTGGTGCGCATGATCGGACGCTCCTGTTTCTACCTCAGCATGTGTTCTGCCGCGCCGGCCGCGCAAGGGTGGCGGCTGTAACGAAGCGCGACATAACCCATCAGTGAAAGGGCGGCACGGTCGGGCGGCGGTTCAGGCTGCGGAGAAAGAAAACGCCGAGCCCGAATGCAAGAATGACCGGCAGGAAGGCGATGGCGACCGAGAGAAAGAAGGCGAGGGTAAGGGCGAAGCCGGCGAGGGAAAGCCCGAACAGCGCATAGGCGACGCCGCGGGAAAACAGCAGCGGCGACGGCGGTGGGGCGACGTTGCCGTCCGGGCTGATATCGATCACGACCGATCGTGGATCCTGGCGCATGGGCAGGATGTTGCGCCGGATGCGCGGCGGGTCAAGCACGGGGCTTATTAACAAACCGCAAGCCGCCGGTACGAGTCGAGAAACCGGGTGGCGTGGCGATGGGCGACCGGGTTTGACGGGACGGGTTGTGGTACCGCGCTGTGGCGGCCGGGGCGGGTAATCTGGCCGAACCGGCAGGGTCCGGCCAGATTGCCAAGACTTCAGGCGCTTTTGGACATGATCTCGTCCGCGATGTTGCGCGGCACGGGATCGTAGTGGTGGAACTGCATGGTGAAGGAGGCGCGGCCCTTGGTCATGCTACGCAGATGGGAAATATAGCCGAACATTTCCTTGAGCGGCACATGGGCACGGACGATGATGGTGGAGCCCGAGCTTTCCTGGCTCTGGATCATGCCACGGCGGCGGTTTAGGTCCCCGACCACGTCACCCACATGATCCTGCGGCGTGGTTATCTCCACGTCCATGATCGGCTCCAGGATTATCGGACTGGCCTTCTTCATGCCTTCGCGGAAGCAGGCCTTGGCGGCGATTTCAAACGCGAGCGCCGAGCTGTCGACGTCGTGGTATTTGCCATCGACCAGCGTGTATTTGAAATCGACCGTGGGGAAGCCAGCGAGCACACCGGTATCGGCCTGGACCTTGATGCCTTTTTCGACCGCGGGGATGTATTCCTTCGGCACCGAGCCGCCGACGGTTTTGTTCTCGAACACGATGCCCTGGTTACGCTCCAGCGGTTCGAAAATCACCTTGACTTCGGCGTATTGGCCGGAGCCGCCGGTCTGTTTTTTGTGGGTGTAGATCTCGGTATGCGGGCGCGAGATGGTTTCGCGATAGGCCACCTGTGGTGCGCCAATATTCGCGTCCACGCCATATTCGCGCCGCAACCGATCGATGATGATTTCCAGGTGCAGTTCGCCCATGCCGGAGAGAATGGTCTGACCGGTTTCCTGGTCGGTCTTGAGACGCAAACTCGGATCCTCACCGGCCAGCTTCTGCAGGCCGAGGGTCATTTTCTCGACACCTTCCTTGGTCTTCGGCTCGACCGAGATGTCGATGACGGGCACCGGGAAAGCCATACGCTCCAGCACCACCTGGTCCTCGGCGGCGGCGAGCGTGTCGCCGGTGCCGGTATCCTTGAGGCCGACGAAGGCCGCGATGTCACCTGCCGAGACCGATTTGATTTCCTGACGCTTGTCGGCGTGCATCTGGAACATGCGGCCGATGCGTTCCTTGTGGCCTTTGGTGGTGTTCATCACCGTGTCAGACGAGTTGAGCGTGCCGGCATAGACCCGCACGAACGTCAGGGTGCCATATTTGTCGTTGATGATCTTGAATGCGAGGCCAGCAAACGGTGCGTTCGGGTCAGCCTTGATGCGCCGTGCGTCGGCCGCGAGTTCCTCGCCCTCCTCGGGCGCCACCGCTATGCCAGGTACGTCGATCGGGCTTGGCAGATAATCCAGCACCGCATCGAGCAAAGGCTGCACGCCCTTGTTCTTGAAGGCGGTGCCGCACAGAACGGGGCGGAAGGTGCCAGCGATGGCGCCGAGCTTGATGCATTTCTTGAGAGTCGCGACCGAAACGTCGCCCTTCTCGAAATATTCCTCCATTGCCGCGTTGTCCATGGCGAGCGCGGTATCGAGCAGGAGTTGACGGTATTCCTCAGCTTTTTCCTTGAGGGCCTCAGGGATTGGCTCGTCATGGAATTTGGCACCCAATTCGCCGCCTTCCCAGACGATAGCTTTCATTTCGACCAGGTCGACCACGCCCACAAAACTGTCCTCGATGCCGATCGGCAGTTGCAGCGGCAGGGCAACGATATCGAGCTTTTCCTTCAGCGTATCGAAGGCGCGGAAGAAATCGGCGCCGGTGCGGTCGAGCTTGTTGATGAAGATGATGCGCGGGACGTTATAGCGGTCGGCGAGGCGCCAGTTGGTTTCGGACTGGGGCTGTACGCCGGCCACGCCCTCGATGATGAACACGGCGCCGTCGAGCACGCGCAGGGAGCGGTTGACCTCGATGTTGAAATCGATGTGGCCGGGTGTATCGATGATATTGATACGGTGGTCTTTCCACTCGCAGGTGACGGCGGCGGAGGTAATGGTGATGCCGCGTTCGCGTTCCTGGTCCATGTAATCGGTGGTAGTGTTGCCCTCGTGGACTTCGCCGATCCGGTGCGACATGCCGGTATAGTAGAGAATGCGCTCGGTGGTCGTGGTTTTCCCGGCATCGATGTGCGCGGTGATCCCGATGTTGCGGATTCTGTCGAGGGCGGTGGACACGGCAACTCTCCTTGCGCAACACGACCCGGGACTGCCGCGCGGTGTGCGGAAGCCCGGGCCAACAGACCTAAAGATGCAACGCCTTGATCAGGGCGGCGGTGATATGCGCCTGAAGCCCCGATTTTGCAAGCTGGTTTACCCTGCGATGGGGTCACGGCGCTGCGGGCGGCGCCGGCAGAGTAGTTTTTTGGCGTGGGCGTTGATGTACTAATGGCCGGAGAGAAAGGCTTTGGCCTGATCATCGATCAGGACCGCATGCCGGTCACCGGATCTGAGACCCGGGGAGACCCCTTGGTGCGAGATACAGAGCACGGGCGGGCCGTCTTCACCCTGCGAAAATATACCATCGTGACCCGGCTGCGGCTACGCTCCGACCCAGCAGCTTGGTGGCGGGATCGTCGGTGAGGTTTGCCACCCTGCTGCCTGCGTGGGTAACGGGCGGCAAACGCCGGGGCGGTGAGTGCGAGAACGGCGCAAAAGCCCGGGATAGAGCGACGCGGGAGGCGTAGCCGGGCGGGGGACAAACTGAGGCAGACGCAGCGGTCGGCCGGGGGCAGGGTTGCGGCGAGCGTGCGGCTGATGGCGGCTGACGGAAAATGTTCTCACGCGGTGAACGTTCGGCAATGCGGTTGAGGCTGATGGGGTTCGCGGCTCAGGGCGGTTGCCGTGGCGCCGATGGTGGCGGTCGCGACATGCCCGGGTGATGCGAAGTAACTCCAGTCAAACTTCAGCTTGGTGGACGGGCGGCAAAGGCGGTTGACGCGTCCCGCCCCTCCGTGCAGCCGAATATTCTCGGCAGGCAGACGTGCTGATCGTCTTGGGAGCCAAAAATGTTGAGAACGGTTGACGAATTTAGACAGCCTTGTTTCGGCAATGCGAAAATTTTCTGGCTCGTTGGAGTACTTGTCTTAGGGCTCATTCCTGGTCGTACAGTTGCCGCAACCAGGGTGGTCAATTCGGCTGCGTGGGACGTCACGTGTGACGGAGCAACGGACGATAGGGCGGCGCTCCCAAGGCTCCTCAACGCTGTCTGACAAAATGTATCTGGGATAATCCCGCCCCCGGAACTTGTCTATTTAGCGTAACGCTATCTTTTCCAGCGTTCTACTCTAACGTGTCCGGCTCTGGTCAGCACTTCACATCTCTATTTTATATCGGATTTGCAGTTACCGTAGAAAAGTCTTGTTCGATACTTTTCGAACGAGCGCTACCACAGTAATGGGACCGCCACGATAACGGATATTCGAGTACTGAGCAACACGAAGATGATGTCGGCAGGTGGACGCAGTTTGGCTACCGCAACGCCGCTAACGGCACAATTCAAGTATGTGGGCACGGTTTCCGTCGGACAGGGAGTGCGCATTTCCTCCCCCCTCAATACCGAAATTCCTGTGTCGAACACGAGCGGAGGCACTAACCTTCTGGTTTATCCACCAACAGGTGCCCATTACGGGGCAGCGCCAGAGAACGCGCCCCCTCGGTCGCGCAGACGATTTCCGTCCGAATGGCTTGCTCGCTTCCGACGCAGTGCTGGATTAACTCATTAGAATTAAATCTGACGAAATACCGCATTTCAAAATGAGATTCGCAGGCGTTTGCCCTACAATCCTGTATGCGCCTCTGACTTTATTCGTCAGATCGAGATCATTCAGGGATCGTGTCTGGTAATCATAGGATGCCTCGATGATGATCCAGCGCGGGCGGTAGTCGCTCGATTCCACCAGATCGTTCAGCACGCGCAAATCCTCGCCTTCGATATCCAACGACAAAAGATCGAAATCCGGCGGAATGCCATGCGCATCGAGCAACGGCGCGAGCCGCCGAACCGGGACCGAAATCACGCCACGCGTCTCGCCCCAGACGCGTGCAGTGCCAACACTGAGCGATGACACGTCGTCGTTTGCGCCAATATGAAAATCGGACTGGCCTTCATAGTCGGATACTGCCACGTTCAGCAGATCAAATTTCAGTCCAGCAAATTCGTGCTCAATTCCGGCAATCAGCGCCGGATTGGCTTCAATCAAGAGACCTCGCCAGCCGAATACGCGCAGAAGATCAAACGAATTCGACCGCTCTCGGCCACGGGCACCGACATCGACCACGATCCTGTGGCGGGCAGCTTCGTTGATCCAGTGGCGTAGCAAGATCTCGAACTCGCCATACTGGGAGTGGTCGTTGGTGAACCGCGCTTGGTCGCTCGGTGCCTGCGCCGCCAGCACGCGCGGCATCAACAGCCGAAACTCGTCGGATCGAAAAAATGCGGCCAACGTCTCGTCGATGGTCCGTTCCCCGCTGGCCACGCCAGCCACATGCGCGTCCAGCCCGTCACTGTCCGGCTCTCGCATCAGCAGGACGCGGTAGAAGGCCGCCACCACGGAGCGGACATCAACATCAGTAATCAATTCCTATCTCCATCACGTCGGCAGCGCCCTCGCAGGCAAATTTTGTCGCGGGCGGTGGACGAGGCAAAGCTCCGCCCGGGACTGCCGCGCGGTGTGCAGAAGCCCGGGCCAACGGGATCTGGACCGACGCCTTGATCAGGGCGGCGGTGATGTGCGCCAGCCGCCCCGGTTTTGCAAGCCGGTTTACCCCTGTGGTGGGGTGACGGTACCCCGCGCGGCACCGCCTGGGTGGTTTTTGGTGTGGACGTTGATGTACCACTGGCCAGCCGTGAAAGTTTTGGCCTCATCCGGCGTCAGTATCGCGTAGCCCACCACCGGGTTGGGCAGTTTGTTTGCCCCCTTCTCGGACATCCACACCACCGGCGGGCCGGATTGGCCCGGAGCTTCGGCTTTGTGGAAATGGACCATGGTCACCGGGGAGTGGAAGCCTTTGTATTTGAAGCTCCAGCCGAGGATGCGGGTGGTGGGGTCATAGGTGATCTGGGCGAAGCCGCTGCCGGTGTGGGCGAGGGGCGGTGTGGCCTGGGTGCCGGTAACCTTGACGGTGAATTCGCTGCGGGCGGCAAGGGCCGGAGCGGCGAGTAGGCTCAGCCCGGCCATGATGCCGCAAGCCGGGACGAGGCGGGCAAGGAAGCCATGTTGGCGGGCAGTTTCGCGGGAGCGCATGCGAGATCCTCCGTTCCGATGAGATTGTGAGTGGGTTAGAGATTGGCCGGGGGGTTGGCGCGGACAAGAGCATAGCGCCGATCCGCGGCAAATGGATCGGCCGAGGGTTGCCGCCTGCGGGCGGCGGGCCGAGGATGGCGGATCGGGAGGAGTGAGCGGGATGGGCATACGCTGTGGGCGAGTTCTGGCTTTGGCCGCGATTACCGTGGTGGCGACGGGGGCGGCCGCGCCGCCGCACTGGGTGGCCAGCTGGGGGGCTTCGTTGGTGGAGATCGCGCCCGCCAGCACTGGGCAATATGACCAGCAGACCTTGCGCACGGTGCTGCACATTTCCGCCGGCGGCAGCGCCATGCGGCTGCGGATTTCCAATGAATACGGACAGAGCTCGTTGGGATTGGGTTCGGTCCATATCGCGGTATCAGCTGGAAAGAGCAACATCGTGCCCGGAACCGACCAGGTGGTGACGTTTTCAGGCGCGACAGGCGTAAACGTGCCGGCCGGCGCAATGGCGGTGAGTGACCCGATACGGGCCGGTGTGCCGGGCGGGATGAATATGACGGTTTCGCTGTATGTGACCCATACCGGGCTGATCAGCGAGCATGTGTGGGCGCTGCAGACGATTTATATCGCCGATGGCGACCAGACCGGGGCAGCCAATCTGGGGGGGGCGACACAGATCCAGTCGCGGCCGTTTCTGGCAGGGCTTGATGTGCTGGGCGCGCCAGCGGCGGCAAGCGTGGTGGCGCTAGGCGATTCGATCACCGACGGGTTCTGGTCGAACGGGAATGAAAACGACCGCTGGCCGGACTTACTGGCGGCGCGGTTGCGCGGCGCATACCGCAACCGGGTGGGCGTGGTAAATGCCGGGATTGCCGGCAATACCCTGCTCGGGAATGGCGGGCCGACTGCATCGGGGCGGTTTATCAGCGATGTGGTCGCCGAGCCCGGCCGGCGCTGGGTGATGATGATGATCGGGATCAATGACATTGGCGAGACCGAGAGCGACCCGGGGGCGGCGCCGAGCCTGGCCGCGCTGATTGCCGCCGACCGCCAGATGATTGCGCGCGCACATGACGCGGGGCTGAAGATCATTGGCATGACGCTGCTGCCGTTTCAGGGGGCGGGGTATTATTCTCCGGCGGGTGAAGCCAAACGCGAGGCGCTGAACGATTTCATTCGCAACAGCGGCGAATTCGACGGGGTGGTGGATAGCGATGCCGCGGTCCGTGACCCCGCCCACCCCCGGCGTTACCTGCCGATATACGACAGCGGTGATCATTTGCACCCGAGTGAAGCGGGGATGCAGGCGATTGCCGATTGCGTGAACCTGGCGTTGTTTGCCGCACCCTGACCTGCGCCGCGGATTTAGGTCTTGGTCTTGAGCAGGTCGCGGATTTCGGTGAGCAGCAGTTCGGTGGCGGTAGGGCCGGCGGCGGCTTTGGCGCGCTGGAAGCGCGAGAGCGCCTTGACGACCCAGAAGATGGCGAAAGCGACAATCACGAAATTGAACACGGCGTTGAGGAAGACGCCGAGATTGATGGTGACCGCGCCCGCCTTCTGGGCGGCGGCCAGCGTATCGAAATGGGTGCCGAAAGGTTTGAGGACGAAGAAGATATTCGAGAAATCGATGCCGCCGACGAGGAGACCGATGACCGGGGTGATGATATCCTTGACCAGGCTTCCGACGATGCCGGTGAAGGCGGCGCCGATGATGATGCCGACCGCGAGATCGACCACGTTGCCGCGCATGATGAAGGCCTGGAATTCGGCGACCCAGCCAGGTTTTTTGATTTCGACGCTCATGATGACGTGCCCCTGCTTTTCCGCAAGTTTGACCTAGACTTGGCGTCAGGGAAAGGGGGCGAGAGAGATTCGAGATTGCGGACCCGAAAGCGCCTGCTCCCGGCGGGATTTCAGGGGCAGCGCCCCTGAAATTTAGTTTCGAATGACTTCAATCCCAGACATGTAAGGCCTAAGGACTTCAGGCACAAGAATTGTGCCATCGGCCTGCTGGTGGTTTTCCATGACCGCGATCAGGGCGCGGCCGACGGCGACGCCGGAGCCGTTGAGCGTGTGGACCGGCTGGGTGGTTTTGGCGCCCGTGGGACGGTAGCGGGCCTCCATGCGGCGGGCCTGGAAATCGCGGCAGTTGGAGCAGGAGGAAATTTCCCGAAACGCCCCCTGGCCGGGCAGCCAGACTTCGAGATCATAGGTTTTGGCGGCGGCGAAGCCGGTATCGCCGGCGCAGAGCAGCATCCGCCGGTAGGGGAGTGCGAGGGTTTCGAGCACGGCTTCCGCGGCGCGGGTCATGTGTTCGTGCTCGGCATCGCTTTGCTCTGGCGTGGCGATGGTGACGAGTTCGACTTTGCGGAACTGGTGCTGGCGCAGCATGCCCCGAGTATCACGCCCCGCGGAGCCGGCTTCGCTGCGGTAGCAATCGGTTAAAGCCGCGCGGCGGATGGGCAGACGGGCTTCGGACAGGATCTGGCCGGCGACGAGGTTGGTGAGGGGCACTTCGGCCGTCGGGATGAGCCAGCGCCCGTCGGTGGTTCGGAAACAGTCCTCAGCGAATTTTGGGAGTTGGCCGGTGCCAAACAGCGTGGTGTCATTGACGAGGCTGGGGACGGCGGTCTCGGTGAAGCCGTGGTGGGCGGAGTGCAGGTCCAGCATGAACTGCCCGAGGGCGCGTTCGAGCCGGGCGAGGGCGCCGTGCAGCACGGTGAAGCGGGCGCCGGCGATGCGGCCGGCGGCCTCGAAATCCATCAGGCCGAGCGCCTCGCCCAATTCGAAATGCTGGCGCGGAGCAAAAGGGAATTCGGGCAGGGTGCCGAATTGTTTTTGCAGCTGGTTTTGGGTTTCGTCGACGCCATCGGGAACAGTGGGATCGAGGCGGTTGGGCAGGGAGGCGAGGCGGGCGCGCTGCGCCGCTTCGGCGGTGGCGAGGCGGGCTTCGAGGGCTTCGAGTTGGGTGCGGAGCGCTGCCGCTTCAGCCTCGGTCTGGCCGGTAGGTTCGCCAGCGCGTTTGGCCTGGCCAATGGCGCGGGCGAGCGCGTTGCGGTTGGCCTGGCCTTCCTGGAGGATCGTGAGATCGGCGCGGCGAGCGGCATCGATGGCGAGAAGCTCGGCCGAACTCGGCTTCAGTCCGCGACGGGCAAGGGCGGCATCGAATTCCGCCGGGTTTTCCCGGATCCATTTGATGTCGTGCATGATTGGTCAAGCCTCAGCGGGTTTCGGCTCGACGTAGCGGGCTGCGAGCACGGAGAGTTCGTAGAGAATGATGAGCGGTACGGCGAGGCCGGTCTGGGTGAAGATGTCGGGGGGGGTGAGAATGGCGGCGATGATGAAGCAGCCGACATAGGCGTAGCGGCGCAGTTTGCGCAACGTGGCGGAGGATACGATGCCGACGCGGGCGAGCAGGGTGAGGGCGACGGGGAGCTGAAAGGCGAGGCCGAAGGCAAAAATGAGCTTCATGACCAGGTTGAGATATTCATCGACCTTTGGGGTGAGTTCGATCGGCAAACCATTAGTGCCATTTGACTGAAATGACAGGAAGAATCGCCAGGCAAATGGAAAGATGAAAAAGTAGGCGAGCGCGGCTCCCGCGAGAAACAGCACCGGGGTTGCGATGAGAAAGGGGAGGACCGCGCGCTTTTCGGATCGGTAGAGGCCGGGGGCGATGAACAGCCAGAGCTGAGTGGCAATGAAGGGAAAAGACAGAAAGAGACCGCCGAAGACGGCCACTTTGATATAGGTAAAGAATGCCTCGTAGAGCGCGGTATAGATGAAGCCACGCGACTGGCCGGAATTTTGCTGGAGGATGTGGGCGAGCGGGGCGGCCAAGAACGTGAAGATGGCGTGAGAGAAATGGTAGCAAAACAGAAAACATAACAGAAAAACGCCCGCGGACCAGAGAATGCGGCGCCGCAGCTCGATGATATGCGCGAGCAGGGGCATTTCCTTGTCGTCGATCTGGTCGTTTTCGCGCGGCATGAAGGGGGTCAGACCTGAGCAGCGACGCGCGGCGGAATGAAGTTGGGGGCTGCCTGATAGTGGCGTTCGGCCGCGACAATGGCAGGCGGCACGAACGATGGCGCGCGGTCTGGGTGGGGGCGCAGGTGATCGGGTGGCGGGACGATACTGGGACCAGCGGCGGTGACGATGGCCGGACGTTCCGGTACGGGCAAAAGGTCAATGGGGGTTGCAGAACTGCCGGACATCGGGGCGGTAGGGTCTATGGCGCGAGCGATCTGGTGGCGAATGTCGAGACCCCGCAGAGCGGCTAGCTCCTGACGCATGTCAGTAAAGTCCGTCTCGCGAACCAGATCATCGACATGGGCCTGGAACTCAGAGGCCATGCCGCGCAGTTTACGGATGAGTTTGACCACGGCACGGATGGCGTGCGGCAGGTCCTTGGGCCCGATGAGCACCAAGGCAATTACAACGATCAGTGCGATTTCCGTCCATGCGAACCCGAACATGGAGACAAAGTAGTGCGTAATGGGACGTGTGGAAACGGGTAAGGAGCGAAGGACTGGGGTAGCCAGGACGCGGGTGTCGCCTGAAATTTGTCGCGCATCCGAAACGAACGGGGCATAAACTGCGCTAGCGGCTGGCCAGAGTGCGTTGGTTCGACGGGTTCAGTCGGGACCAACTTACTCTGGCGTTTGATCCCCGGACCGTTCCGCCAGAACCCACAACTCCTATTGAAATCGCGATCCGTTCGAGCCAATCGTCGCTCGCGTTTTGATATCCCAAAGAGAATTTACGCAACAGCGCGGTCATATATTCAAAGGCTCTAGCCCAGCAATCGTCTGAGTTCTGCGAGGATGGTATCAGGGTCCTTGCCCCATCGCCACTCGCATTCCTTGAGGTGCAGTTCGAAGTTGACGCGCACGCCGTTGAAGCGGGCGAGGCGGCGTTTGGTATAGGACCAGAAGCTCTCGATGCCGTTGATGTGGACTGGCCCATCGGTGAAGGGGTTGCCCTCTTTACGGTATTTCTTGATGCGGAAATGCTTGTCGTAGCCGACATCCACGAGCCCATCATATGCCCACCAGCCATCGATCATCACCACGCTCTCGAGACTGACCTTGCCGCGGATAAGCGCTTGTAGCGTCTTGGCTTTTACGTCAGGGACGATCTGGGTGAACACCGCGCCGCCGCGCTCGAAAATGCCGAACACAGGTTGCTTGTTGGTGCCGCACCCGCGCTCGCGTGGCCCTGGGACGCCGCGCGGGCGCGCCTGGCCGAAATAGCTCTCGTCACATTCGACCACGCCCACCAGAGCCGCGATCTGCCGGTTCTGATGGGCATGGATGGCCTCGCGAAACAGCCGGTAATAGCGGTTGACTGTCTTGCGGTTGAGGCCAAGCAGTTGGGCGGCTTGCGTGGCCGTGAGATCCACCGCAAAGGCCCACATCAACTTTTTCTGCCTATAAGGCGATAACCCGTTCTTTCGGTTCAGAATTTGACCATGATACCACACTATTCATGGTCTAGGGTCAGGACTCATTGATCCAAAACAGCATGGTTGCCGCGAGCACGATGGCCGACATGAAGGTGTGGGCGCATCGGTCGTAGCGGGTAGCGACGCGGCGCCAATCCTTGAGCTTTACGAACATGTTTTCGATGCGATGGCGTTGGCGGTAGAGCTTGGTGTCGTAGGTCAGCGGGATCTTTCGGTTCTTGCGCCCGGGAATACAGGGGATGATGCCCTTCACATGAAGGGCCTGGCGATACCAATCACTGTCGTAGCCGCAGTCAGCCAGTAATTCCTTGGCTGCCGGCAAGGCATCCAACGTCAATGCAGCACCTTTGTAGTCGCTCATCTGGCCTTCGGAGAGCAGCAGCACGACCGGTCGGCCTTGGCCATCGCAGACCGCGTGGAGCTTGGAGTTCAAGCCGCCCTTCGTGCGTCCGATACGGCGGGGAACAGCCCCTTTTTGAGCAGGCTGGCTGCGGTGCGGTGCGCCTTCAGGTGGGTCGC